>DJKK01000084.1:4510-12592 GCA_002434595.1 Alphaproteobacteria bacterium UBA6544
GATCTACTGGCGAAGCCGCGACCTCGATTTCGGATCCCCAAAGCGATTGCTGCAAAGCCTCGGACGAAAACCGAGGCGCATGGAGTTGGCGCGCGCACGCGAAGCCGAAGATCAAAGCGCCTTGGCGGCGCTGGCCCGAGAGGAAGACCTCGTGGCCCGCGCTGGAGACCCCTCGACCGTCCGGCTGCTTTGGGACGTTTGCCAAATTCCTGATTTCCGCAAGATCATGCCGGATCATCATGCGGCCTTCCTGCGGCAGGTCTTCCTTCATCTGACGGAAGACGACGGCCGCTTGCCGGAAGACTGGGCGCGGGCGCAGATCGACCGCCTTGATGCTGTTACAGGTGATATTGATGCCCTGACCGGCCGGCTCGCGGACATCCGGACCTGGACATATATCTCGCATCGAGGCGACTGGCTTGCCGATTCGGCCTATTGGCAGGGTCGTGCGGGTGCCATCGAGGACACGCTGTCCGATGCACTTCACGATCGACTGACATTGCGGTTCGTCGACCGCCGCGCCGCGTCGATCGATCGCAAGCGGGGCAAGGGTGCACAATTGCTCTCGGCGGTGACCGCCAACGGTGACGTTATCGTGGAAGGACGGTCGGTTGGCCGGATGGAAGGTCTGGAATTTATACCGTTACGGGGAGGTGGCCCGGAACGCCGTGCGGTTTTGGCGGCGGCTCGCCGCGCGGCGACCGAAGGCATTGGCGCACGAGTTCAACGCCTCACGGCGGCACCGGATGATGCCTTTTCGCTCACGGATAACGGTCAGTTTCATTGGGAAGGTGTACCGATTGGCCGATTGGCACCGGGCAAGTCACCGCTCGCTCCTGACATTCGGGTTGGCCAAAGTGAGCTCCTCGAAAATGGCATGAAAGATAGAATCCGATCCCGCCTTTCCGCGCGACTCGATGCGGAATTGCGCACCACGCTCAACCTCCTCGTCGCAGCACGTGAAAAACCGCTTAGAGGTCCCGCGCGCGGCGTCGTTTTTCGACTACTTGAGAACCTCGGAAGCTTGCCGACACCGCTCGATCCGCATGATTGGAAGAGGCTCGGCAAGAAAGAACGCGCACAACTCTCGGCGCTTGGTATTCGTATGACGCCGGCAGCAGTCTATTTTCCGGCGCTGCAGGAATCCGCACCGTTGCGTCTTCGAGGGTTACTCTGGGCCGCTTATACCGGCCGCCGGACATTTCGCCCGGAAGATGCCCCCACCGTATGTATTGCCGAGCGTCTGTCGCCGTTCGATTGGGCCTGTCTCGGGCGTCGAAGAATCGCGGGGCGCGCAATCCGTTTCGATGCGCTCGACCGCCTGGCCCGGATGGCACATCTTCGCGCCAGCCGGGGCACCTTCATCGCAACGCCGGAGATGTTTGAGGCCATTGGCCTGGAAGGCACACCCTTCGAACAGCTGATGGGGGCCCTCGGTTACGCAGCGCAAAAATCGGAAGATGGGACGAGATACCGGCGAAAGTCTAGGAAGCAGCGGAAGAAGGGTCCTCGGCGGCGCAACACGACACCGGCACCCGATCCAAATTCGCCCTTTGCATCACTCCGCGATTTGGTGAACGCCAAGTAAGCCGCGCATGACAGATTCCTTAACTCCCCGTACCCGCGTCGACAAATGGCTCTGGCATGCACGGTTCTTTAAAAGCCGCACACTAGCCGCCAAATTGGCCGGTTCCGGGAAATTACGGGTTAACCGCGAAATCGTCCGCAAGCCCGGTGCGACCGTGACGCCAGGCGACGTGCTGACCTTCGCCAAAGGTCGCGATATTAGAGTGATTGAAATTGTGGCACTCGGCGAACGCCGCGGTCCGGCGAGCGAAGCGCAGACGCTTTACAGGGACCTGAGCCCGCTACAACCGAAAATCAAGACACCTCCCGCCGTCGATCAGCCGCGCGGCGCCGGTCGGCCGACCAAGGAACAACGCCGCACAATTGATCGACTCCGGGGACGTAGCGGCTAGACCGCCTGCGACCTCAGAATGACGCAAAAATTGTTGGACGGCATCTCGATGACACGGTCGAGCGAAAAGCCAGATTCCCGCCCGACCGCCGCCACATCATCCAAGTCGCGGACGCCCCATTCAGGATTCTGCCGCTTGAGCGAGGCGTCGAACGCGACATTGCTAGGCGCAGTGTGCGCTCCGCCGCGGCTGAACGGTCCATAAAGAATCAGCAGTCCTCCGGCCGTCAGGGTCCTTCCAGCGCCTTGCATCAGCCCTATGCAGCATTGCCACGGTGAAATATGGATCATGTTGACGCAGAGCATCGCATCAGCCGCCGCGACCGGCCATTTCGTGTCGGTTACATCGAGGAGGACCGGCGGTTTCAAATTCTCCGAACCTTCGAGGCGACGATAGGCCTCGATGCTGGCCAGTGCACGTTCGTCGAAGTCAGTCGGACACCAGGTAACGCCCGGAAAAGCCGCCGCGAAGTCACGGGCGTGTTCGCCACTTCCGCTGGCAATCTCGAGAATCGTACCTGCCGCAGGAAAAACCTCTTTTAATACGGAAAGTATCGGATCTCTGTTCCGAAGAGCTGCGGGTGTATGGCGGCGGGCATCAGTTGACATGCGCCGGTTTATAGATGCCGCAATAGCGATCGACAAGCGAAGCGAATAATTCTCGACACCCGCTATTGCGTCCACTGTCGCTTGTTTGTATGTGACTGGTAACCGCTGAGTGTCGTAGTGCTTTCTTGGGTAGTGCGTCTGGTGTTGTTGCCGGTGTTTAGACTTTGCCGGTTTGGCCGGAACCGGCAGATGCGGAGTGGGAAGGAGAGAATTGGTATGCCCTATGTCGTCACCGAAATTTGCATCCGGTGCAAGTATATGGATTGCGTCGAAGTGTGCCCTGTCGATTGTTTCTACGTGGGCGGCAATATGCTGGTGATTCACCCTGATGAGTGCATCGATTGCGGTGTTTGCGAGCCCGAATGTCCGGCCGAAGCGATCATTCCAGATACTGACGGCGAAGCGGAAAAGTGGTTGGAGTTGAACCGCGATTACTCCGAAAAGTGGCCGAACATCACACGCAAGGGGTCGCCGCCCGACGATGCCGACACCTACAAGGACGAGGAAGGAAAGTTCGAGAAATATTTCGACGAGGCGCCAGGCGAAGCTTAGGGTGCCGCCAGTCTCCCCGCCCAAGGCTACGGTTAGGCCGATACGTAGCGAGGGCTGTTACCGCATTGAATTGTGTGGTATATTCATTTGTGTCATGACGCGAGTGCCAATCGCGGCAATTTAGCCGTTTTACAATCCGTTATGGAACCGGAGAGCCGATATTGGCGTTCTCCGGGGGGACGTATTTGGTTGTGTTTCACGTCCGCCCGGTTGGCGAATTCGAGATTAAGGAAATGGCTGAAGAGGTCTTACGTGACGAAGAAGAAAGCAGGAAAAGAAGGATCGGATTACAAGGTCGGGAATTGGGTAGTATATCCGACCCACGGCGTGGGCAAGGTTATGGGGATCGAAGATCAAGAAATCGCCGGTACGAAACTCAAGCTCATAGTAATCAGTTTCGAGAAAGACCGTATGACGCTGCGGGTGCCGATCGACAAGGCTAAAGATTCTGGATTGAGAAAGTTGTCGTCGCGTGACGAGATGAAAGGCGCGCTTAAGACACTGAAAGGTCGTAGCCGCGTCCGGCGCACCATGTGGAGCCGCCGCGCCCAGGAATACGAAGCGAAAATCAATTCCGGAGATCCAGTGTCCATTGCCGAGGTCGTACGGGACCTGCATCGCAAGGAGGACCAGCCGGATCAATCCTACAGCGAAAGACAAATTTACCAGGCGGCGCTTGACCGCTTGGCGCGAGAGTTGGCCGCCGTCGAAGATATCGAAGAGGAGGCCGCAACGGAGAAGTTGGAAACGTTACTAAAGGCCGCTTGACAACAGGCGTCCTGACTCCAGCCGGTTAATAGGGTGGGTTCCGGCTGAAAAATGTCTGACGAAAATGCGTTTGCAGTACTACGAGAGACCGGCCGAATTTGGGCCGTCGGCTCCATACATGGAGAAGCCGATCGCTTGCGTGCCCTGCACCAAGAACTGACGCGTTTTCTCCAACCAGACGACCGGGTCGTCTACCTGGGAAATTACCTCGGCTATGGGCCGGATATTGTCGGAACGGTCGACGAACTTCTCTCTTTCAGACGCGCCTTTCTAGCACGCCCACCCTATTCAGATATCAACGATTTTGTCCTGTTGCGGGGCAGCCAAGAAGAAATGTGGCAGCGGATGTTGCAGCTACAGTTCGCCGTCGATCCGATTGAGGTGATGACCTGGATGGCGGAGCGCGGCCTGCCTGCGACGCTCCAAGCCTATGCTGGCGACGACGGTACTGGCATCTTCGGTCACCGTTCCGGCCCGCTGACAATATCTAAATGGACAGGGTCCGTACGCGATGCCATGCAGGCGGCGCCCGGCCATTTCGCATTGATGAGCGCCCTGAAACGGGCGGCGTATACCGCCGATGAACGCCTTCTATTTGTCAATACCGGCGTTGATGTCGAACGCCCTGTAACAGAGCAAAGCGACGTCTTTTGGTGGGCCGGTCGAAGCTTTGCCGTCATCAATGACCGCTACGGCAAATATGCGAAAATTATCCGTGGGTTCGACCCGGACCATGGCGGCTATGCCGAGACGGAATTCACCATGACGGTGGACGGCAGTTGCGGATTCGATGGCACCCTACTAGCCGTCTGTATAGAGCACGATGGGACCGTCGTTGACCGTCTCGAAGCCTAAAATTCACCAAATTTATTCGTCCGGACGAATTTTGAAATTTGTCCGGACGAATCTTGTTGCACCGCCATTTCGAATTCAATACCCTAGTCAAATAGTAAGTTATTAAAAATCACAATAAATACATAGGGAGCGCGTCCGGAGAGACGCCAAGGGAAGGGAATGGCTTACATCGATGATCCGCAAACCCAGCGGGCAAATCTCAAGTTCATTAAAACCTCGATGCAGGAACCCCTGCTGTCGCGGGAGACCGAATACGAACTCGCCAAGCGGTGGCGGGACAAACAGGATGAAGCAGCACTGCACCGTCTCGTTCGGGCCTATACCCGGTTGGTAATCAGCATTGCTTCGCGTTTCCGCAACTATGGTCTGCCGATGGGCGACCTCGTCCAGGAAGGTAATGTCGGCCTGTTGCAGGCGGCGGAGCGGTTCGAGCCGGATCGCGGCGTACGTTTCTCGACCTATGCCTCATGGTGGATTCGCTCGGCGATGCAGGATTTTATTCTGCGTAACTGGTCGATCGTCCGGACTGGCACAACAGCGGCGCAAAAATCCCTGTTCTTCAACCTGCGGCGTCTGCGTGCGCAGATTGACGATATCGGCGGCGAGCAGCTCAGCGAGGAATCACGCGAGTTCATCGCCAACGAACTGAAGGTCAACGTCCACGAAGTGGAAGCGATGGAAATTCGCCTCAACGGCGGCGACCAGTCTCTTAATGCCGCCGTCTCAGACGAATCAGAAGACAGCTGGCAGGATTTCCTGGCCGACCAACGGCCCAATTCGGAGGAGACCGTTGTGAGCGTTCACGATGGCCGCACCCGGGCACGCTGGCTGGTTGAAGCCTTGCGCGAACTTCCGCAACGTGAGCAGACGATCATCCGCAAGCGGCGCCTCACTGAGAACGGCGCGACCTTGGAAGAACTCGGCCGGGTCCTCGGTGTCAGTAAGGAACGCGTGCGGCAACTGGAACACCGCGCACTCACCAAGCTGCGCAAGTCAATCAGCCAAAGGACTGAAGAACCTAGCGATTTGATGATCGAGGCCTGAACTTTCGATCAAACGACCAGGCGAACGGTTTCGCCTGCGGACCGGCGTTTGTCTGCGATGTAACCGTTCAAGAGCTCGAACCATCCCTCGGCGTGCGATTCTACCTGCATGCGCCGTAAGAGGTCCTTGCGGCTTCGACGCCCGTACTTTTGAACGCGGAGCCGAAGGGGCGTAATCATTTCCGCTTCCCGCGACGTCAAGCGCCGGAAACTGTAAGTCGTTTGACGAAACGGACGTGACAGCCTTTCGGTCACATTCGGCGCTGAAATGAATAGGAAACGGAAGATCTGGCTCCGCTTGGCGCGAATTGCGATCAACCGCACGACCATACGGCCTTTCTTAGTATCCATGACGAACCAACCGGTTACGGCCGGTAAGCTGTTCACCGTAAAACCTTCCACATCGTTGAGACGCCGTTTCGCCCAATCGCGGGTGATATAGCCGCTCAACGAACCGCCTGATCGGCGCGTATCCATGTCGAAGACGATGCTCGATCGCAGCCGTTCGTTCTGGGCAATCACAGACGTTGGTCGATTGATTAACCTAAACCCCTCCGGAACCGAGAACCGGAACCGCAGCGCACGATGGGAAAATTCCCGACCCCGTATGACGCCGACATCGGGGTCGTCGCCGAAAACCATGCCATCGATAGCGCTCTGATAGGCCTTTCTGTAGAGATTGCGGGCATGAGGCGGTTTCGGTCCGGCCGCCTCGGCTGCACGTTGTATCCGCTCGATGGTCCGCGGATGGGTTGCCATGATATCAAATTGGTCGACTGAGTCGGCCGGATGTCCAGCGATCTTCGCGCGAAGCCCAGAATGGGCGCGCAACTGGCTGAGAAAGGTCGCCATGGCCTCCGGATCGTATCCGGCGCGTGACATATAGCGGATTCCAAGTGTGTCGGCTTCGAATTCCTGCTCGCGGGAAAAACCTTGAAGGTGCAACGACGCAAGGGTGTTGGCCAGCCGGCCCGTTCCGGCCGGAAGGCCCGTCGCGCTACCCAAAACCGCCAGTCCGATCAGACCGAATTGCGTGACCTGCGCCCGGCTGATCCGCGCGGCAGTATGCCGAGCGACAACATGACCGATTTCATGACCGATGACACCCGCCGCTTCGGCTTCGTTCTGAGCAAGCGCCAAGAGCCCGCGCGTCACATAGACATATCCGCCCGGCAGCGCCATCGCGTTGACGATCGGACTGTTGAGGACGGTGAATGTGAATCGCGTATCCGGCAATTCGGACGCGGCCGCAAGGCGCCCCCCGATCGCGGCAATATATCCGGACAATTTCGGATCTTCGTACGCCCCGCCGAACTCTTTTAAAATCTTCGGATGCTCCACCGCGCCGATCCGCCGCTCGTCGTCGGCCGACATGAGCATAACCTGCTGGTCGCCCGTCGCCGGATTGACCGCACAGCCCGCACAGAAGGAGCCTAAACCGGCAGTAGCAGCGACCGAGAAATCGCGCCGTGTCAACCATAGCCGCCTAGTATCTGATCTATACCAAATATCGCATTTCGTCATTCCTGCACCTCGATCGGCTCGGGGTTAGTGGCGTTAATCATCAGCCCGTTACGCCACCACAAGAAAACTCGTACACGAAACAGCCGGCCATCGAGAGTAACGAGACGTCTCGCGCTGAACCGCCGTCGATCCTTTCCGGCGACCACAATCGTGAAATCACGGCGCCAATCGACTCCGAAGCTTAGATATGTGCGCCCCTTAACTGTTGCAACCGCCCGGATGCGACCTTCGATAAGCTCAAACGCATTAATGTCGCCCCGCAGCTTCTCGGCCGACCAAAGACGGTAGAAAGCATGCCGCCAAATACCCTGCCTCGCCTGTCGGACTGCCTGTTCAAGCTGCAGCATCTCGTCGACGAGTCCACAATTTTCATAAAAAGAACCCAGCCTAGACGCAACATCTCTCATTGAATCCAGGTGCCTTCTTCTGCGTGTAAATTGGCCAGCGCCCGCCCGTGCCGTTCCCGTTTCCGCCCATCGAATCCAAGTGTAACCGTTTCCCCAATGCCAGGCGGGCATGAGCATCTTTCGATTTATCGGCGAGCGGCCATGCCTTGAAATTTGGTCGCCCAGACGGCAATTTCTGGGCTTGCAGGTCGACAAGTCGGACCTGTTCCCCGTCGTCGAGGCGAATTGTATCGCCATCGACGATTTCGACGACTGTCGCCGCTCCCCCGCCGCCAACCCATCGTACTATTCCGAAGGCTGGCATAGCGACAAAAAGAATGAACGCCGCCGATAGCATGAGGCGGTA
>DJKK01000280.1 GCA_002434595.1 Alphaproteobacteria bacterium UBA6544
CGACATGTCGCAACGCGTCCGCGTCGGGAATGTCGATATCTTCCGCCATGCGGTGCACGCGCTCTATTCGGCGCAACTTGTCGCGATTTTCCGGCATTACCTTCGCGCCGGAATCCCAATTGTTCCGAAGCGTCATGTAATGCGCGCCCTTCGGTCCCGCGACAATCGGACCATATGGCGTATGCGCTTTCGCGTAGTGCACCATAAGACCGTTGACCGGCTTCTTTCCGAAGGCTTCACCTCCATAGACGAAAACCTGATACTGGTTTGTATCGTGGAAATGCGCTTGCACTACGCTGTCTTGCGGTTGCTCGATAAGATACGCCTGCGGAAGCGCCTTCTTATCTTCCCGCGCTGCACCTCCGCGGGCGGGCGGAGAACCGAAATAGAGACTCCGATAGAAAGGTTTTTCAATCACCTCCGGAAAGGTATTGCCCAGACGGCTCTCGTTAGCCTGTCGGGCGGAAACGGCGACGGGCATCGGCGAAACTCCAATCGTCAAAGTTCAGAAATTTATCTGGTGCACGCGCGCGTTCCGGCTACCCGGCGGCCCGCCGCGCGGCCTGTATTGTATTCTCCAGGGCGTCGAGAAACCGTATCCGGTCTTGCTTCGTAAAGCTCGGATTGTTCCCGCGAATCTCACCGCGATCGCGCAAGTCAGCCATCAGATCTCGGGTTGCAAGCGCACTGCCGATATTGTCGGCGTTGAACGGTTTGCCGGAGGGTCCAAGGACGACCGCCCCCCTCTCAAGGCACCTCGCGGCGAGTGGAATGTCGGCCGTGACGGCAATATCGCCCGGCGCGATATGATCGACGATCCAGTCGTCAGCTGCGTCGAGCCCTCCGGATACGACCTGCAGTTCGATCAGCGCAGATTCAGGCATACGCAGCCATGTATTGGTAACGACCCGAGACAACAGGCGATGGCGCCCGGCAACACGGTAGATCTCATCCTTAACCGGGCAGGCATCGCCGTCGACGTATATGATCAACAAGTCGTCACACGCGGATTTGTTCACGCAGGTCCGTCCAGGTCGCCCGCATCCATTCGACACAAGCGACACTTTGTTCGAAGAGGTGATATTTGCAACCTTGGCCATAATCCGGACCCGGAATGAACTCGGTCAAGACCTGCCCCTCCCTAACTATCGACGATTGTCGGGCCGTCGGCCACCTCAAACCAGATCGTGTCCTCGTCGTCATCCATATCGTAGCGCAGTACAACGCATTCACCGAGCGCGTCGAGAACCGTAAACGGATGATGCCAAGTATCGGCATGATAGTTTATCCCCTGGCTGCCATTCCCGGAAAAGGCCTTCAATTCGCCAAGAGACGGCCCTCCATCGGCGTCGGCAGGGCAAACGAGTACCAGGTATCGCTCCATCGCCGTCGGCACAAAGGTTTGCGCCGAGTGCGGATGTTTCTCCATGAACTTTACCTGCAACGGCAAGGGCACGGGTACTTGTTGGGAGATCGAGACGTTGAGCCGCGCATCCGGGCGCCGGTTTGCCACGTCCGCGGCGTAACGGGTTGAATGCGCGCGACCGAGAGGCCCCAAGGCAATTACCTGACCGAAGGGCGCGAAGGCTTCCTCTGTCAATGGTTCGACGATGATCTCAGTCATTGAGATATTCCCGCATCCAGCGATCGTAATCGCCTCCGCGGGTCACCTGTTTCATCATGTCCGCATTGGCGAAGTACTCGATATCGCCATGGGGCGTGCCGTCTCGGAGCGCCTTCAGAGTATCGTATACCGCGCGGACCGCCGCCATAATCGGCTTGTGCCCCTGCAATGCGATGCGGACGCCCAATTCGGCATAGCGATCCAGGTCCGCGGCCGGGCCGCCGCCGATGATCATCGGGATATTCACTTCCGTGGCCACGGCCTCAATATCGTCATGCGACTTCACCCCAGCGAGGAAGATCATATCGACACCTGCCGCTTCGTAGGCTTTCACACGCGCGATGCAATCGTCGACGTTGGATATAGTGCAGGCGCTTGTTCGTCCGGCGATGACGAATTTAGGGTCCTGCCGTCCCTCGATAGCTGCCTTCATCTTGCCGACACTTTCTTCGATCGAGAGCATGCGCGGGGTGCCGACGCTTCCGAAAGGCTGCGGAAGGTCGGTATCCTCGATCGATGCGGCGCAGACGCCCGCGGTCTCAAGCTCCTGAACCGTCCGCATCACGTTGAGCGCGTTTCCGTAGCCATGATCCGCATCCACCACCAAGGCGAGGTTACCCGCACGGCAAATGCGATAGGCCTGGCCGGCAAACTCTGTGAGAGTCAGCACGATGTGATCCGGTGCTCCGAGAACGGCGAGCGAGGCCGTCGAGCCCGCGAACATGCCTACCTCAAAGCCCAGGTCTTCCGCAATACGCGCCGACATAGCGTCATAGACGGAGCCGGGGTGCACACACTTTCCCCCTTCGATCAACGCGCGAAAACGTGTCCGCCGTTCGGTCCAATCCATCGTCTCTTCTCCCACAATTCGTTTGCGAGGGAGAGTAGGCTTCAAGGCCGGAGCCTCAACGGCTGGGTCCGTCCTGCGTCACGTGGAAAGATCGACCATATCTTCCGCGTAACCGCGCAGCGTCCTTGCGAAATGTACCCGCTGTTCCGGGGTCATGGAGCCCGCCATCTCGACCATCCATCCGGTGAACCCCTGCCACCAACTATCGGCGAGCTGTGTATAAACTG
>DJKK01000312.1 GCA_002434595.1 Alphaproteobacteria bacterium UBA6544
AAATGGTTGCGCTTTAGCTCGCGGAATATCGTGGACCTGCAGCGTTTCAGAACGCGTGCCATCTCATCGACAGGGACCTTTGCGTGTCTCCAGCGTTCAATCTTGCGTCGTTCTGTGATACTCAGTTGGTCGTAAACGGCTCCCATACTGATTCCTCTCATTAGATAAACTACTGTTTTCTAACAAGAGTCGCACTTGAGGGTAGCGCACGCCCCTCCTATAGTTGTTTCGCCCATAATCTAAATTATGTTATAAGGTGGCCTTGGAAGCCTATATTATACTAAATATGCTTCGAGGAAGGATCACCGGAATTTGAGGTAGATATACGTCTCAGGATAACTGAGTTACCTCCACCGCGGTCGAGGCAGCTACCTTTCTGGTGTGACAATTGCCAATGTCCCCTATCAAGCGGTTTCGAGGCTCACGTCAATCAAGGATCCACAAGGGGACCTCGGGTCATTGCTTTGCTTGATGAATAGCAACTAAGTATGTATTTTTGATTTGATTACGCCAGTTTAGGACGAGTCGAGATGGTTTGCGAAGTAGCCTCAGCCGCGGTCAAAAATGTTCTCCAATATCCATTTGCAGGAGATGCCCCGCTCATCGGCGATAGCTCTACTGTTGAGGTGAATGATAACCTGCTTTGGGCACGTATGCCGGTTGGTGGTGGGCTGGTGTCGGTCAACATCTGGCTGTTCAGTCATGATGGGGCGTGGGATATCATCGATACGGGCATCGACTCTCCGGAAACCGTTGCGGCTTGGGAAAAAATCTTTAGCTCCACCATTCAGAGACACGCCGTGGGCCGTTTGGTTCTGACCCATGGACACCCTGACCACGGCGGGGGTGGCCAGGTGGATTAGTAAGCTTTGTGATGCGCCGGTGCTGATCACTTCGGAGGAAGAGAAAGAGCTGGTTGCATTGGCCAAGGGCATGTCGCCGGAGCGTGATGCGCGCCAGGCGGCATTCTTTCGCGCGGCTGGCGGTAGTGATGCTTTGATCGAGGCAAATATGGATCTTCAACGATCCTATAGCGGGCTTGTCTGCACTCCGCCGGAGAAGTTTGAACGGATTGCAGCAGGTGACATTCTGACGTTGGGAGGAGACGATTGGCGGGTCGTCATAGGCTCCGGCCATTCGCCAGAACACGCCTGTCTTTATAACGAGAAACGAAAACTGTTCATCGCAGGCGATCAGGTGTTGCCGAAGATCACGCCCAACGTATCGGTTCGCGCGCGTAATCCCGAAGCGGACCCGATGACCAATTGGCTCGGTAGCCTGGCGCGCATCAAGACGGAGATCCCGGATGACGTGTTGGTGCTGCCATCGCATGGCGATCCATATCGCGGGTTGCATGCACGCATCGACACGCTGATCGAAGGCCATGAACAAGACCTGAAAAATGCGCTCGCGGAGATCCGGGAGCCCAAGCGGGTCGTCGACCTGTTCATGTATGGATACCCCCGTTCGCGCAAGATGGTTTTTCGACATAGTGACGTGTGATCGGATGCGGTCATGTATCAGGCCTGTTGTGCGGCAATCATATGACCGCTGGCCGGTATGGAGCTGCGCGGCCTTGATGCAAAATCAGTTCTGCGGGCTCTTGGCCCATTGACCCGGATGCGTTTTCAAAACCGTCGTCACCGATCTTTTGTCCTTACTGTCTATGACCTCCTCACACGCCGACTTCCACTACTGACTGCTCGATACAATCAAGCCGCTGTCAGACGTGGATCTCTGTAATCTTCCTTCCGCGTTTCCATCGCCCACAGCGTTCGGGCCATCTTGTTGGCCAGTGCGATCGCCGCCACCTTGCGCGGCTTGCGTAGGAGAATGGAATGTAGCCAAGTCCCTGGGGTTGTTCCTTTGCGGGTTGCCCACCGAATGACTGACATTGCGCCAATTATGAGTAGTCGCCGGATATCCCGTTGCCCCATCTTCGACGTTCGGCCTAAGACCTGTTTGCCGCCAGTAGAATGTTGTCGTGGCACAAGCCCCAACCAAGCAGCGAAATCCCGACTGCGCCTAAAGACACAAAGAGATGGAGCAAAAGCCTCTATCGCCATTGCGGTAATGGGACCAACTCCCGGCATAGTCATCATCCGTGATGAAGCATCAGTTCGGGCGGCTTCTTGTTTCAACGTCGCCTCCAACTTCAAAATGCGAGATGATAGATCATCAATTTGCTCAAGATAGGTGTGAGCTGTTTCGACAACCAACGGCTCCACTTCAGCTGCGGCCTCATCAATAAACCGCCGGATATTTGCCAGATTGGACATGCCTTGCGGTGCGATCAGCCCGTGTTCTGCCAGATGCGCACGCAGAGCGTTGATCGTTTGCGTTCTTTGTCGGACGAAAAGATCTCTCGTCCTGAAAACCATAGCGCGCGCTTGTTGTTGCGGCGACTTCGGTTCAACAAACCGCATAGTCGGCCGGCTGGCTGCTTCGGCTATGGCTTCTGCATCAGCGGCATCATTCTTTTGGCGCTTTACGAAAGGCTTAACGTACGCAGGTGGCACCAGCCGCACATTGTGTCCCAAAGCACCTATTTCACGGGCCCAGTAATGTGCTGTAGCACAGGCCTCCATCGCCACTACACAGGGCGGCAGGTCCGCGAAAAATGCCAACACCTGGCCCCGAGACAGCTTTTTGCGAATAGCAATGCCGCCATCAGCCGTGGCGCCGTGAACCTGGAAAACCCGCTTTGCCAAATCTAACCCAACGATGGTAACTTGTTCCATGGATGCTTCCTCCTATCAGTGATGTGACCCACATCACCTTGGCACATTGCGATGCCGTCGGGAGGGGGTATCCAACCCATCAGTTCTCGGTGACAATCAACACACACCCGATGCAGAGATGCCGGTATTCGCACCGTCCAAACGATTTGATCTGGAACTTGAAATGGGCGCCATCGTCGGCAAACCATCAAAGGGTCGTGTGAGCGTACAAGAGGCGGATGACATGATCTTTGGCTATGTCCTGCTCAACGATTGGTCCGCGCGGGACATTCAAGCATGGGAATACCAGCCGCTTGGGCCGTTTCAGGCCAAAGCGACGGCGACCACCATCAGCCCTTGGATCGTGACCAAAGACGCGCTGGAGCCCTTCCGCGCCTCCACCCCGTCGCGCGAAAAAGAGCTTTTGCCCTCTCTGCAAGAACCCGGCCCAATGCTCTATGATATTGACTTGGAGGTTGCCCTCGCCCCTGAAGGCAAGTCTGAAACAATCCTGTCGCGCACCAATTACAATGTGATGTATTACTCGGCAGCGCAGCAACTCACCCACCATACCACCAGCGGCTGCCCGATGCGCGTGGGCGATCTGCTCGGCTCCGGCACGATTTCGGGCCCAGAAAAGGAAAACCGGGGCAGCCTCTTGGAACTCAGCTGGGGCGGTAAGGAACCTCTCACGCTCGATACCGGCGAGACGCGCACCTTCCTTGAGGACGGCGACACGCTCACCCTGCGCGGCGCGGCAAAGGGTGATGGTTATAAAATTGGTTTTGGCGACTGTGCAGGCACCCTGCGACCCGCCCCCGCGATCGACTGAACGGACCATCCCGCCAGAGGAGAAACGTCGGCGGCGTTATAGCAGCGCCGTCGTCGACCGTTCCCGTCCCTCTAAGTGAACCGAATAACCCCCAGATGTGTAAACGCTTTGCTTGATAAATTTGGAAACAGAGGGCGATACAAATTACAGCGTATTGCCCAGCAGTGTCCTAAATATGCCCCTGGTACCTGATCAGTCTACATCTGCATGCCCAATATTTGCTGCTGAGCCAAGTTTGGGCGGCTGATCACCGAATTGTTCGAATTAGCATCATCAATGTCTTATCCGGCCCGCAAGATGGCTGACTACCGCTTGAGCTTTCTGATTTTCCCTGTCCGGGGGCATTATCTTAGCCAGTCGGCCCCCTAATACTTCGTATATTCAGAAGACGTTTACGGCCTCCGGCGCGTTGCGGCCTTAGAGTGTGGGGCGGGGCACTATCGAAGGATTGCCGAAGCGAACAGCCGCTCTTTTTCGCGTGGTGAAGAGAGGGGCGGTTTCCCTAGAGATTGATGTGCGACTAAAATTTGAATATGCTTCTTCGGAAAAGGTTTCATAATGACTCGTCGTACTAGTCTTGTCTGTGCATCTGCGTTAGCCGCGCTCTCGAACGCATGGGCCTTCGCGCAAGAACCCCACGACGGTCCGCCTCCGATGTCTGAAGAGGATCAGGCGCTTAGCGAAGCTCTTCAATTGCGCATGGGTGATACGAGTACCCTAATGGAAACCGTTCCCGTCCCTGACAACGCTTCCAGCTGCGGTGGTACGCCCGGCTATGACCGTATGCTTTGCCTGATCGACCTGCTGAAGGAGGACGTCCCCCACGACATTTTGGAAATCCTTCAGGTAGAGTATTCACGCTCACAGGCCGAGCATTGGAGCAATCTTCCCGCCGGGGCCTTTCCCAAACGCCCCGGTGTTCTGCTGGGCGAACTGAGCATCAAGCAGCGTGGCTTGGTCAAGGCGATCATGATGGAGGCCACGAGCCACGATGTCGACGAAGGTTTCGACGAAATGATCCAAACTTTGAACGCCGATGACTATATCAATACCGTCAGCGCCGACTACAAGGCTGGCTATTCCTCTTACAACACAAAGTTTGCCTTTTTGGGTACACCCGGACCATATGGCACATGGGAGCTTTATTACGGCGGTCACCATATAGCCTTTGCCAACACCTACACCGACGGGAAATTGGCAGGGGCCACGCCCTCTTTCCGAGGCGTCGAGCCCTTCCCTTATTTCGAGATGAACGGTCGCGTGAACCAGCCCCTCACGCAGGAGCGCGACGCTTTCGCCACCTTGCTCAGCGCCCTCTCGGACGAGCAACGCATGGCCGCAAAACTTGAAGGGACCTATCGCGATATCCTCGCCGGGCCTCAGGCTGACAACGCTATACCAGACAGTTTCGAGGGCCTTTCCGTCGCTGCGTTGGACGAGAATATTATTGCATTGCTCCTTGCGGCAATCGAAACCTACGTCGGGGATTTATCCGAAGTCGAATCCGCAGCCTACATGCAGAAATACACGGCCGAGCTGCCGGACACCTACCTTGGGCATTCCGGAACGCCGCAGCTAAGCGCCGAAGACGACTATGTTCGAGTTCACGGCCCTTCGCTCTGGATCGAGTTTTCATTGCAGTCAAACAAGTCTACGGGCAAAGTCGGTAACCATCCGCATTCGGTTTGGCGTGATCTGAATGACGATTATGGCGGCCAGAAAAAATGATATGGCGTTGTTATATTCGCGCCGGCTTGCTTGCGTATGCATTGTTTTTTGGAGGCGCGGGGAGCGTACTGGCCCATGCTTTGCCCGGTAGTGCACTTCTAATACGACAGGACGAGTCAGAACTGAGACTCACAATCCAGTTCCCATTAGAAGATGCGATCATCGCCGAACCCGAGCTTGCGGTGCTTGAAGGGATGAAGGCTGACGAACCGCTGTCGAATAGAATGGAGGACCGCCTGGTCAGTTATCTCCATCACCATCTCTCATTGACTGCGGGCGGCGCCTCACTGCCACTGACGCTTTACGACGCCCGTATTCAAACTGCCTATCACGATCATGTCGGGCATTTTCTACAAATCGTTACTCAGTGGCGCGCGGCAAGTATTGAGATTGAACCAAATTCTCTCGTACTGAAGTACGACGCGGTGATGCACGAAGTGCGAAATCACCGTGCGACAGTGCGATTTCTCATGCAGAATAGAGAAGCGCGCCAAATTGCGGAGTTCGGTTTTTTCGATGCGGAGAAAGGTATTCCCCTAGAACTGCGCGCAACTGGGCTCGAGTGATCCAGCCTTCCTTGCGCCGTTCACAAACTCCCAATCTGGCCCGCGTATGTAAATGTATCCCACACCAGCAACGTTCTGGGAGGTCAGTTCTCTAGGCATAGCGGACCTCGGCTAAATACGCAGCGAACGTCTGGAATGCGCCTTCGTGTCGGATTTGTTGAACGACCCAATGTTGCTGCTGGCGCAGTGCTGCCATGTAGTATCGCTAAACCAGCCGTTCCACAGATCGCGCCAGAATGTTTTTCTTAAAGAGTTAATATCCAGTCATTGGGTGCCGGCCCCTTGCGGCGAATGCTCACAAGGGGGCGCTTTGACCTATAAAAGCCAGTTTGCTTCCGCTTTAGGTATACTTTCCGAAAAGGACATTTCGTGGATGATGTTGCCGGTTGCGACCTCGGTTCCGCCCGCTAGCGGCACCGTCACCCTTATGTTGCCACCAAGACGAATATAGCCTGGCCGTGCAGTTTCGTCATCGGGTTGCTGGTCGGAATTGAGCGCGTCGCTCAACAGGTGATTGCCTGAAATCTCGATACGGATCATGTCGCCATTGTAGGGCGCTTCGATCAGGAAGCCGTCAGGCCAGCCGTTGCCGGACTGCGGGCCGACATGGATTTCACCAACGAAACTGTCCTCGAATTCACCCGTGCTGAGCAAAATCTCACTATCCTTTGCCAACATGAACTTGCAGACGACCTTGTTGCCGTAATCCGCGTCGTGAAAGATATAGGAGAAGTTCAGCGTGAAATCGCCGCATTCCGCACGGCCCCAGTGCCACGCCTTGAGAACACCTTCGATACCGGCATTGCCCCAATTGTGGTCGTGATAGCCGTGACCATCCTCGATAGCGATGGTTTCGCCCGCGATCTGAATGGTGCCGTTCACAACTGCGCGTGGTGCGGGCACGACATGCGCGTTAAACACCGTCAGCGCCTCGTCGAAATACATCGCACCGGATCCGGCACGCCAGGATTCAACGGTCGCGACAAACTCAAGGTCGACGACAAAAGGGATCTTCGGGAGATTTCCATGGTCTTTCCTTTTGGAAATTGGGTTCAGCCGCGTTCTGATCAGCTTTCAGGCCGGTTCAGCAACTTTGCGTACTTCTTGAGAAACAGGTCGGCCCCCTTCATCTTGCGGGTCAGGAAGTCTCCTGCGGTGAAGAAAACAAGGAAGGAATTTCCCTGTTTGGGACCAAGCGGCACGAGGATCGGCGCTTTGCTGCCCCATGGCTTGTAGGGCTTCATGTCTTCGATCGCCTTGCCCGCTGCCAATCCGGACAGCGTCGCCTTGAGCCAAGGCAGCTGGCGGCTTGTGGCCACGATTGTCATGGCGTCGCCGACATCCGCAACATCGCCCGCCGCAAACACGTTCGGCAGCGAGGATGGGCGCATCCATGGGTCGACCTTGATCCGGTTGGCCGTCGTTTTCTGAACACCGGCAAGCGTTTCAAGCACCTCGGAATTCGCGCGCGATCCGATAACCGGAAAGATCAGATCGAAGTCGCGCTGTGACCCATCGGCAAGTTGCAGGGTGCCCGCATAAGGCTCGGTCAAGCTTTTCAGGTTCTCCGCCCGCTGGCCGAGAATGAGTGTGACGCCAGCCTTGCGCAGTTTCGTAGCCAATGAAGCGCCCAGCTTTGACGGCATCGTCGGGAATAATGCCTCGTCGCTTGAGATCAACGTCACCTTCTTGTCCGGCATGGCATAGGCGATTTCGCCCGCAAGCTCGGTGCCAACGGCACCAGCCCCGACAATGCCGATGCGCCGCGCCGCTTTGAGTTGCTGGTAAATGCGGTGGTTGTCCGCCTTGAGACCTTTGATATCGGCACCTTGAGGCTTGAAGGGCATCGCATTGCTGGACCCGGTGGCAACAACGATTTGATCCGCCTCTACCCGCGTGCCGTCCTCCAACGTGACACCCTCCGCGTCGATAGCCGTCGCCTTGGACGCGATGACCCTGCCGTTCATGAGCAGCCGATCATAGGGAATGAGAGCGCGATCTAGCAGCGAAGGGTCGACAACCGCGCGGATCATGGCCGGCGCGTGAACGAAGTGACTGCGCGGCTCGATCAATGTGACTTCCGCGGTGTCGCAGAGAGACTTCGCGAGTTCGGCGCCGATGTAGCCGCCGCCGACAATGGCAATTTTCTGTGACATGATTTCTAACCTTCTTGGTCGCCTTACGGCGTTATTCTATGATTTGTAGGCAGCGTGATCGGCGGGATAGGTAATCTGCCCGAATTTCCCGGCGCGATACGCGCGGAATGCTTGCGTTAGCTCGCTGTCGCTATTCATGACAAACGGGCCGCGCATGGCGATGGGGTCGGTGATCGCCTCACCGCCAAACAGCAGCAGATCGAGCGGTTCAACAGCCGGGTTGGTGATCTCCAACGTCCCATCCGGGGCGTCCAATCCGATGATGGTATGAGCGTCGATCTTGGCATCACCGACCACGGCCCCATGCGTCGGCAGGAATCCCGCGACTGGCAGACCGGCGTGCAAGGCGATGTCGACCGTCGCAAGCGGCTCGATCCTGACGTGCCAGATGAATTCGCCCGCATAGGTGGGGATGGGCGAGGATTGTCCATCATACTGGCCAAGCAGAACTTTGACCTCCCCGCGCCCACCCGCGAGCATTGCCACGGGCAGGTCCGGGGATGAGAC
>DJKK01000328.1 GCA_002434595.1 Alphaproteobacteria bacterium UBA6544
CCGCGCTCTAATCCAGCGACCTATACGGGAGCCTTCACACCGATTAGAGAGTGGTTTTCCGGTCTACCAGAGGCAAAGGCGCGTGGATATGCCCCGGGCCGATTCTCCTTCAACGTAAAGGGCGGTCGATGCGAAGCGTGTCAAGGCGACGGTGTTATCAAGATCGAAATGCACTTCCTGCCTGATATTTACGTTCAATGCGATACCTGCAAAGGAAAACGCTATAATCGCGAAACACTAGAAATTCACTTTAGAGATAGATCGATATCAGATGTTCTTGAAATGACAGTTGAAGAGGGTTCGGACTTCTTCCAAGCTGTTCCAGCCATACGAGACAAGCTCGTAACCCTCCAAAGAGTCGGCCTCGGGTATATTAAGATCGGTCAGCCTGCCACCACCCTTTCAGGTGGCGAAGCGCAAAGGGTCAAGCTCGCAAAAGAACTCTCACGACGGGCCACAGGTAAGACGTTATACATCTTGGATGAACCGACCACGGGACTTCATTTCGAGGACGTGCGGCGGCTCTTGGAAGTCCTCCACGCATTAGTCGATCAAGGTAATACAGTAGTCGTGATTGAGCATAACCTCGAGGTTGTGAAAACCGCTGATCACGTCATAGATCTTGGGCCCGAAGGGGGTGACATCGACGGTGGCCGGGTCGTGGCGACGGGTACACCCGAGGATGTCGCGGTGGCGGATGGGCATACCGGCGTGTTTCTGGCGCCACTTCTGCCAAAGAAAACGTCATCACGCCGCCGGAAACGCGCATGACCCCGATCCATATTATCGGCGGTGGTCTCGCGGGATGTGAAGCGGCTTGGCAATGCGCGCGTCTCGGTGTGCAGGTCATCCTGCATGAAATGCGACCAATCCGAGGCACTGAAGCCCATGTTTCGGATGACCTGGCCGAATTGGTCTGCTCCAACTCCTTTCGCTCCGACGATGCGGAATACAATGCAGTAGGATTGCTCCACGAGGAGATGAGACGGTGCAATTCTCTCATTCTTGCGGTTGGCGATCGTAATAAAGTACCGGCGGGTGGCGCACTTGCCGTGGATCGGACTGCGTTCAGCGAAGCAGTCACCGCCGCAATAACGTCCGAGCCATTGATTGAAGTACTGCGTGAGGAAATTGCCGGTCTTCCACCGTCAGACTGGGAATCGGTTATCATTGCGACGGGCCCCCTTACCTCTCCAGCCCTTGGCGAAGCCATGCTATCCCTCACTGGCGAGGACGCCCTCGCCTTCTTCGATGCAATCGCCCCGATAGTCCACCGTGATAGCATCGACATGACGAAAGCCTGGTTTCAATCTCGCTATGATAAGGGCGGCGGCAAAGATTACATAAATTGTCCTCTCGACAAGGCGCAATATGAAGCCTTCATTCATGTGCTAATTAATGGTGCGAAAACGAAGTTTCAGGAGTGGGAGAAGGCCACACCCTATTTCGAAGGCTGCTTGCCAATTGAGGTGATGGCGGAACGTGGGCCTGAGACCTTGCGGTTCGGTCCGATGAAACCCGTAGGCCTCACCAATCCTCACACGGGCGGTAAAGCACATGCAGTGGTGCAATTGCGTCAGGATAATGCGCTCGGAACCCTCTATAACCTGGTCGGTTTCCAGACGAAGCTGAAACATGGTGCACAGAAGGAAATTTTACAGACCATACCGGGACTTGAGAGGGCTGAGTTTGCCCGTCTTGGCGGGATCCACCGGAATACATTCCTAAACAGCCCGAAGCTTCTCGATGGCGAGCTTCGCCTCAAGGCGCGCCCCACATTGCGATTCGCTGGACAGATCACCGGTGTGGAGGGATATGTCGAATCAGCGGCTACAGGTATACTTGCGGGGCGGTTTGCGGCAATGGGGCGGCTGGGCCACCAGTTCGAGCCTCCACCGCCGACAACCGCACTCGGTGCCCTCATCGGTCATATTACAGGCGGTGCCGAGGCGGACACTTTCCAGCCCATGAACGTTAATTTCGGTCTTCTACCGCCCCTGCAGGTCGAAGGGAAACGGCCCAAAGGTCGCGATCGAAAGCTGGCCTATACGACCCGCGCACGGGCAGATTTCAACACTTGGCTAGCGGCGTAATAGTTCGCGCTAACCGCTTATCGCGAAGGCGCCGTCTACCGGAATGGACGCGCCAGAGACGAAGTCCGAAGCTGCACTTGCCAAGAACACCGCAATGCCCTTGTGGTCGTCTGGTACACCCCACCGTCCCGCCGGGGTCCGGGTCAGCACCTTGTCGTTGAGTTCGGGCAGGTCGATCCGTGCCTGACGGGTTAAATCCGTGTCGATCCAACCGGGCAAGACGGCATTAACCTGGACGTTGTCTTTGGCCCAAGCGGCGGCGAGGCTTTTCGTCATCTGGACGACCCCACCCTTGCTGGCGGAATAGGCGACCACCATCGGCGCTCCGAATAGGGAATACATGGAGCCGATATTGATTACTTTGCCTTCACCCGCGGATAAAAAGTGCTGATAGGCTGCCTGTGAACACACAAATGCACTGGTCAAATTTGTATCAAGTACGGTGCGCCACTCTGTCAGAGAGAGCGACTGGGGCGCCTTGCGAATGTTTGTGCCGGCATTGTTTACCAGGATGTTCAATGTGCCGAACCGTTCGACTGCAAAGTCCATCATTTCTGCGCACGCGGTCTCGTCCTTTACATCCAAAACGAAGGATGTCGCCGAAGCGCCGGTATCCGTCAGTTCCAAGACCGCCTTTGCATTCTTCTCCTCGTTCCGTCCGGCAACGACGATATTCGCCCCCGCCTCCGCCATACCTTTCGCCATAGCCAAGCCGATACCGCCATTACCGCCAGTGACTACCGCTGTTTTCCCCGAAAGATCGAACATTTTCATCAAGACATTCTCCTAGACATCTATTTTCTTAATACCGCCCAATTAACGCTCGACAGGCAAGTCGTCCCGTTGCCAAACCAGCCGACGTTCCGACACTTGGATTGAATACATTAAATTGGGCACGTCGAATTCGCCCAACATAGCTCTCTGCGAGGACCACCAACAGCAAGGTAGGACGTGCCGCTTTGGGAATGCTGCTCCGGAGCTTTCTGACAGCCTCGAGCTCGCGCAGGGCCAGCGCCGCGACATCCGAGTTGGCGGCCGCAAGCGAATCAGACGGTTTCATTTCGGGCAACTCGCGACGCTCAATGTCATGTGCGTCGATCAGGTCTTCGGGAAGCATCACCCTGCTTTGCGGTAAAAAAAATGCAGCATGGCGCGCAAAATACCCGTGAGTGTCCAGGCGTTACCGACGTGACGTCCCGCCTCCACAGCCGCCTCTTCGAGTGTTCCGGCAATCGCTTCCATCGCCAAAATAATGAGGGATCCTGATGTTGCATCCGTGTAGTCGGTGAGCTCTTCAAGAGTGACATGCATCTCTCTTTCCAAGTCCACCATGCGCCCATCAATTAGCCGGTCGAAATGTTCGCGCGTGGGTCCGCGTCGGGTAACTGTTTCGGCTACGGCTTCGACAACGCCGTGTTTGCGTAAATCGGCATTAGTGTAAATAGCCTCGATCGCATCACGCCACCACTGCAATCAAATCGCGCCAAGCATGGTTTCGCTAACGATCTCGTTCGTTTTCGGGGTCTCTAGGTTGAAGGCGTAAAGCGCAAAGAGATCTTCGCGATGATATTTAGGTGCGAAAAAGGGTCGCAAAAAATCGGTCCGCGTCATGCCGGCGTACTTCTCCCGCGCAATAGGATAGTTCCGCTGTTGGCAGCACACCAACACGTCCAGATTCGATTCTAGCGGACTATAGATTCAGTCAGAGGTGCCGCCAATCTAGCGGTCTCTAGCGGTTCCACTTCACAATCCGATCGACCGCCTTAATTACTCATTTCAGAGCGCGTGAATATCGCGCTATTCGACTAGGTGATTGGCAGATATTGGGTTGATGCCTATCTCCTCAAGATATTGTGATCGTTTGGATGCAATGGGACACTAAATGGGAGGTTTTTACCGATGGCAGGTATACTGACATCACTTCATAACACGGTTATCGCCGGCATCGTGCTCGCGGTTATTTTGTTCGCGCTTTTTCTAGGCACAGGTGGCGCGATAGATTACGCGTTCTGGACGTTTTTTTTCCGCTGGCTGCATGTGTTGAGCGGCGTAATGTGGATCGGCATACTCTGGTATTTCAATTTTGTCCAAATCCCTAATATGGGGAATATTCCGGACGACCAGAAACCGGCGATCAGCAAGGTTATCGCGCCGGCCGCCCTATGGTGGTTCCGCTGGGGTGCTATGGGCACCATCGCGACGGGCCTCATTCTTGCCGCCATGAATGGCTATCTCGTGGATGCCATTATGCTTGGCTCTTCCGGCGTTGCGAAGCACACGGCCATTGGTATCGGCATGTGGCTTGGAACCATTATGTGGTTCAACGTCTGGTTCATCATTTGGCCAAATCAGAAAATTGCTCTTGGCATCGTCGATGCGGATGCGGATGCAAAAGCCGCTTCGGCACGGAAAGCTATGCTTTTCTCTCGAACCAATACGATGCTCTCGATTCCAATGCTCTTTGCTATGGTGTCGGCGCAGAACATCTACTGATCGAACAGATCAAAACGACGAAAGGCGGGGCTTCGGCTCCGCCTTTTTTCATTTCTAAAGCTATCAAATTAATCGAGAGCGATCAGTCCCGCAGCAACACGGTGACCTGCCGCCACAAGGCTGTTGATAGATATCATGGTAAATGGCGATTTCACAGGACAAGGTCCGGCCCGGGAGTACGATTATCGACCCTTGATACTCGGTCCGTGAGACCTTGAAACGACCGCTTATATAGCTCTAAACGATCTGACGGTCTTCCGGAACCAATTGGGTGATATCCAAACGTCTATGCCTCCGTCGAGGACCCTTCGTTCTCATCATCGTTGCTGAGCGAACGACGATCAATCTTGAAATAAATCAACAACGGTACTGCCAGAGCAATAGAAGAATAGGTACCCACGAATACGCCCCAAATCAGGGCAATAGTAAACCCACGGATGACCTCTCCGCCAAAGATGAACAGGGCAAGCAACGCTAACAAAGTAGTCACACTGGTCATCACGGTTCGCGAGAGCGTCTCGTTTATCGACCGATTAAACAACTCGATCATCGAAAGGCGTTTATAGCGGCGCATATTCTCGCGGACGCGGTCATACACAACGACCGTGTCATTTATCGAATACCCCGCGATCGTAAGCACCGCTGCAACAGTTGAAACATTGAACTCCAATTGGAGTAACGCAAAAAGACCAATGGTAGTGAGGACATCGTGGGTAAGGGCGATCACCGCGCCAATACCGAATTGCCATTCAAAACGGAACCAGATGTACAACAGGATTGCCACGACCGCCGCAAGCACCGCCCAAATCGCGGCTTCCTTCAGTTCTGCGCCGACGGTCGGACCGACAAACTCTGTCCGACGATACTCCGCGACACTGCCAGCGAGTGATCCTTTGATCCTGTCGACAGCGATTTTTTGGGCGTCATCGCCGCCTTCCTGCCGCTGCACGCGAATCAGAACAGTATCGGGTGCGCCGAACTCCTGAAGCGATATATCGCCTAGTCCAAGCCCGCCGATCTTGCTGCGTAAATTCCCGATATCCGCTGGTCCAGTCGTCTTGACCTCTAAGAGAATTCCTCCAAGAAAATCGATACCAAGATTAAGTCCGCGCCCTGCGAACAGGGTCAGCGAGCCAACTACCAGACATATCGACGTCACAAGCGCGACTTTGCGCCACTCCATAAAGTGGATGTTCGTCTTGTCGGGGATTAATCGAAGCGTCTTCAAGATTACCCCCAGCTTAAATCGGCAGAACTTGCGGGCGACTGCGACGCAGCCAAAGAACAATAAGCAATCGTGTCACCATGATCGCGGTAAACATCGATGTCAGGATGCCGACCGAGAGGGTCACAGCAAAGCCTTTGATGGGCCCGGAACCAAATGCAAACAGCAAGACTGCGGCAATCAATGTCGTTAGGTTCGAGTCGATGATGGTTGTCAGCGCGCGGCGATAACCGGCATCAATCGAGGCGATAGGTCCCCGTCCGGCACGGGTCTCCTCGCGAATGCGCTCAAAGATCAGTACGTTTGCGTCAACCGCCATACCCATGGTTAGGACAATTCCTGCGATACCCGGTAAGGTCAGAGTCGCCTGAAGTACAGACAATAACGCGAATATAATTGCGATATTGAAGAGGAGCGCGACATCTGCCATCAGGCCAAACCGGCCATATACGACTACCATAAATATAATAACGAGCAGGAGCCCGATCAGGCTCGCTGATTTACCCGCTTCCACGGAATCCTTACCAAGGCCCGGCCCCACCGTTCGCTCCTCGAGAAACGATACTGGTGCGGGCAGTGCGCCCGCGCGCAGCAAAAGCGCTAAGTCCTGCGTTTCTTGCACGGAAAACTGGCCGGTAATGATACCGCTGCCACCAGTAATCGGCTCGTTGATTCGGGGGGCGCTAACGACCTTACCGTCAAGCACAATGGCAAGCAGCCGGTGGACGTTCTTGCTCGTGACTGACCCGAACTTGCGTGCCCCAGTTTGATCAAACCGAAATGAAATGACCGGTCGATTCTGGTCGAAGCTAGGCTGCGCGTCCGTCAGACTGTCACCGCTAACCTCGACCTTCCGCCGGACCCAATAGCGGGCACCTTCCTGGTCTTCCTCACCGGACGGTAGGTCCAAATAGCCGGGTGGCGTGCGACGGCCTGGACCGTAGACTTCAGGATGCGCCAAATGAAACGTCAGTTTTGCCGTCGTATTGAGGACCGCCTTTACACGTTCCGGATCGTCGACACCCGGGATCTGCAGCAGGATACGTTCATCTCCCTGCCTCTGAATAGTAGGTTCGCGCGTTCCCGTTTCGTCAATCCGAATTCGGATTATCTCCAAAGCCTGACGCACCACATCGCTGCGTCGGTTTGAAATCGCTTCCTCAGTATATTCGATGCGGAATCCACCTGCATCGAGCGTATCGATATTAACTCCGGGGTTTCGCTTGAATATCAACTCACGAACCTGATCGCGTTTGCCGGGAACGGAGACATCGAATTCAACAGCACGCCTCTCAAGCCGCATGTTCTTAGGGAACGCCCGTTGTCCTCTCAGAATATCACGAATATCACCTTCGAGATTGCCGACCATTTCGTCGATCGCGACGTCGGTTTCGACCTTAAGCAGGAGATGCAATCCTCCTTGCAGATCGAGGCCCAGGTTAATCGTGTTGCCGGGCATCCATTCCGGGAAGTTTTCAAATGCCTTACCGCCAATCACATTCGGCAATGCATAGAGCACACCCAGAACGCAGATCACCGCCACTGTAACGCGCTGAAATATAGAAATATTTATCATGACGCCAAGTGCGCTCGGATGCCGTTCAATCTTTACCCGTCAAACGGTTAAGAAGGCTTGCGCCTTCCTTCTTGTCTTGCTTGTCTTTCCTAGCCTCATCATTCGCGGCCTCGGGCTTTTCTTTTTTCTCGGGCTCTTTCACAGGCTCCGTCTTCGACATGACACTAGCAAGCGTCGAACGGGATATCTTTACCTTAACACCTTCCGCGATTTCCACCTGCAATTCGTCGTCGCTGACCACTTTCGCGACTGTGCCGATAATACCGCCGCCGGTCACTACTTTGTCACCGCGTCTAACTGCGGCAAGCATTTCGCGATGATCTTTCATTTTCTTCTGCTGTGGTCTGATCAGCAGGAAATAAAACACGGCGAAAATTAAAACCAGCGGGAACATCATCGAGAAAATGTCGCCGCCGCCGGCACCACCCGCACCTTGGGCCCAAGCTTCGGAAATCAACATGTAGAGCTCCTTCCGTTGCGGCACGGACAGCCGCGTCGCGCGCGACTATACAGGCCTTGCCGTTAAATTCAATTCAAGGACGCGAGATTACAAGCACCGATTGGTATGGATTGACGAATCTCGAAGCTAGGACGATATCCCGCCCCCCAATAGTTTCCCAGGCGTCAGCTCAATGATGGATCAATTGATGAAATCAGCTCTCAACAGGTTCGCCGATCCATCAATACGTCCGGCGTCCGATAGTTTCCGAACGAAGAATCGCGAATGGTCTATCAGTTGGAACTTGAATTAGCCTGAATGACGATTCATCGCGGTTCGCCGCCTCAGAAACCGCAACGGATTAACTGCTTCCCTTCCTCTTCGGATCTCAAAGTGTAGTTGCGGTCGGTCCACGCTCCCCGAACTGCCAACACGGGCGATGGTTTGGCCGCGCCGGACAGTATCCCCGGATTTCACAAGGAGTGCTTCGTTATGTGCGTAAGCGCTCATCAACCCCTTATCGTGGCGAATAAGCACCAGATTCCCAAAACCTCGCAATTGATTACCTGCATAGGCGACGACACCAGCTTGGACCGCCTGCACGGGGGCACCTCGGGGTGCCGCCAGATTTATGCCGTCATTGTGCAGACCTTTACCTTTTGCGCCAAACCGGGAAATCAAGCGTCCTTCAACGGGCCAAACGAATCCACCGCTCGCTTTCGGCGGCTTTGGTAATTTCGGGCGCACTGCCACAGATTTATTTAGCCTCGATGTCGCCGACCGATCCGAAGCTTTTGCAGCGCCCTTCCGCTCGACCTTGTGCGCAGTTTGGACATGCTCCGCCTCTATGGCACCCGGCAGTCGCAGCGATCTGCCAACGATAATTTTATACGGCGGCTTCAAATCGTTGAGAGAGGCAAGTTTACTCATCGCGACGCCATATTGCCGCGATATGCCATAAAGCGTATCACCACGCGCGACGCGGTGGATTCGCGGACTGGGAAGCTTCAATCGTTGTCCCACAAACAGCCGATAGGGTGGTTTAAGCAGGTTGGCGCTGATAATCGATCGCGTCGATACACCGTACCGTCGGGAAATACCGTAAAGACTATCATTGAGCGCTACGATATGGACACCGCCCGCCGGTACTGAACGTTGCGCCTGTCCACCTTTACGCTCCTCGTACAAGGTTACGCGGGGAGGCTGTCCGCAAGCGGACAGGACCAATAGAATGCAGATCACGATCGGCGCTAGACGCATGTTAGGAACTTTACCCATCACACAAACACGGCTCAATCGCTTGCCGGGCTCCTGGGGACCCCCTCCACCAAGGGCACGAAGCGCACATCACCTAAATCTTCGATCTCGAATTCGTCGCTGCGGCGGACAACCTTTACAATACGCTGTTCTGAACGCTCGCCGCCAATTGGAAGAACCATAATTCCGTTGTCTTCGAGCTGATCCGCGAGGCGCCGCGGTACATCCTCCGCCGACGCAGCGGAAATTATCCGCGCAAATGGCGCTTGGGCTTCCCACCCCAAGCTGCCATCACCCGCGATACTCGTAAAATTATCGCGCCCCAATGCATAGAGCCTTTTAACGGCAGCGCGATGGAGTTCCTTGTGGCGTTCTATGGCGTAAACACGTCGGCAGAGATGGGTGAGCAACGCCGTCTGATATCCAGACCCCATGCCAATCTCAAGCACCTTGTGGCCCGGTTCAACCGATAAAGCCTGCAACATCATGGCAACAACTCTCGGCTGGCTCACTGTTTGGCCATATCCGATCGGGAGCGCAGTATCTTCGTAGCATTTGTCAAGAAACGCCTCTGGTACAAACTCCTCGCGCGGAACCCTTTCGAAGGCAGAAAGTAGTTCGGTATCCGTAATTCCACGACGGCGCAGATCTAGAATGAGTCGAATTTTCCGCGTCGCCGGAATCACCGAAATGCCTTTCGTAGCTTCTTCAATGCACCATAATGGGTCAAATCACAGTGTAGCGGTGTAACGGTAATCTCTCCCCGATCTATGGCCCGGTAATCGTTATCGCTATGACCCACATGAGCGCCCTGAATAGCCGTCCCGATGATATGGAAGTGTCCTTCGCGTCGAGGATTGGTCATCTTATGTAAATTATAACCCGACTTTCGACGCCCCTGAGGAACTATTGTGAGACCACTGACGGTTTCAGCTGAAACATTGGGAAAATTGACATTCATAAAGACATCGCGCGGCCACTCGAGTGTCAGCAATGTCTCTATCACACCGCGAGCATGTCTTTCAGCCGTGCGGAATTGCGGCTTGTCACCTGCCATAGCCTGACTGAGGGCGATCGCCGGCAGACCAAGGAGTGTGGCCTCAAGCGCACCTGCAACGGTGCCGGAATATGTTAAATCGTCTCCGAGGTTACCGCCTCGGTTGATGCCACTCAAAACGAGATCGGGCCGACAGTCGCTCAGATAGTCACCAAGCGCGAGCATCACACAATCCGTCGGGCTTCCCCCAACGGCAAAACGGCGCGGCCCGAGTTTGCTCACCTTAATCGCCTTGTTCAGAGACAAGGAATGTCCCGCGCCACTCTCTTCTTCCTCGGGTGCGAATATCCAAACATCTTTCGTGAAGGTTTTCGCAATTCGCTCAAGCACCTTTATGCCCGGCGCCCTGATACCGTCGTCATTGACTACCAGTATACGCGCTTGCGACAAGTTCAGCGGCGGCTTGAACATCGCCATTATACGTCTACCGGTTCGATCTTCTCCAATCCGCCCATATAACCTCGCAAGGCGTCTGGCACCGTGATAGAGCCGTCCGAATTTTGGAAGTTCTCCATGATCGCAATCATCGTGCGACCAACGGCTAAACCGGAACCGTTGAGAGTATGGACGAATTCAGTCCCCTTCCCGCCCTTCGGCCTAAAGCGGGCACGCATCCGCCGTGCCTGGAAATCCCAGCAATTCGAACAGCTCGATATTTCGCGGTAACGATTCTGACCGGGAAGCCACACTTCGAGATCGTATGTCTTCCGTGCGCCAAACCCCATATCACCCGTGCAGAGCAGGATAACGCGATAGGCCAGACCTAGCCGTTTCAGGACTTCTTCCGCGCAACCTGCCATCCGCTCCAATTCTTCGTTGGAACTTTCCGGGTGGGTTATGCTCACCAGCTCCACCTTCGAGAACTGATGCTGGCGAATCATTCCACGCGTATCCTTCCCGGCAGCGCCCGCTTCTGAGCGGAAGCACGGAGTCCAAGCGGTGTAACGCAGGGGCAGATCGTCCTGGTGCAAGATATCCCCCGCCACAATACTTGTAAGTGGAACTTCCGCAGTCGGGATGAGCCAATATCCGTCATCAGTGTGGAACGAATCCTGCGCAAATTTCGGGAGCTGCGCAGTACCGTACATGGTATCGCTCTTGACCAAAGCCGGAG
>DJKK01000338.1 GCA_002434595.1 Alphaproteobacteria bacterium UBA6544
GGACAGATCACGAAGAAGGCTCGGCCGCTGTTGATGAGATCGTGCGAAAATTCAAGGAATGGGGATACCTGAACGACAGAGCGTATGCGGAAATGCGGGTGGGTGGATTACACCGCCGCGGCACGTCCGGACGTGCTATTCGGCATCGCCTTGCGCTGAAGGGCGTTCCCGAGGACGACATTGAGGCGGCGCTCGAAGCGCTGGCTGCAGAGGTTGTGGATCCTGATCGTCGCGCGGCGATTGCCTATGCCCGCCGTCGCCGCATCGGGCCTTGGCGGCGGGATGACCGGGACCGGGACCGGTTCCGAGATCGCGACCTTGCGGCGCTTGGGCGTCAGGGATTTTCCTTCGACGTTGCGTTATGGATCGTCGATGCGGAATCACCCGATGCCTGCGAGATTAGTCTTTCGGACAATTGATCGTTCTGTCGCGGACGACGACGCGTCCGTTGGCTATTTCCTGTTGACCCGGTATGGCGATAAGACGACGCCTCTGGGGGGCGCGTTCTGCAGGAGACGCTGCGTAAATCTGTTTTTTCGCCTCGACCAGTACGACGCCGGAAATCGCATTGAAATACATACTTCCAATTCGTTCGACGGCCGGCGCAGAATGTAGCAGCATCCGCTGTTGTGTAGGCGGAACGTAGAGAGCATTTTCCGAGTGCTCGGGCGTGAACAGACAATCCCGCAACAGGCGCTTCAGCTGCCCGGGGCTATAGGGGTGTCCATAGCCGATAGGGGTTCTCTCGATACGCGCCCAAATGCCCCGTCGGTTGGGAGCGATGACCAGCAGTCGACCGTTTCCCGATAGAACGCGCCAGGCTTCCCGCATCATTGCGCGCTGTTGCTCGCTGTATTCCGCCGCGTGGACGATCAACAGTCTATCGATCGAGAGGTCTGCGAAAGGGAGTTCGATCTCATCCGCAAGGGTCACTAGACTCGGCTCATCGCTCGGCCACCGCATAACCCCTTGAGCAGCGGGTGCGAGGGCGACAACGCGCTGCGCCTCTTCAAGGAAAGGTCGCAGGTAGGGCGTGGCGTAGCCAAGACCAAGGACTGTCATGCCGCGCACATCCGGCCAAAACGTACGGATGCGCTCGCGGATCAGGCGGCGGGCCACCTGACCGAGCCGAGATCGATAGAATTCGTTCAAATCGACAACGTCACTCCACATCTGTACAGCCTACCCTGAGGAGTAAGATGACCCCAGAAGATATTATCGACACTCTGGGCCTTGAGCCTCACCCCGAAGGCGGGTGGTTTAGAGAAACGTTTCGGGCCGTATCCGGCGGCTCCGAGCGCAGTGTATCGACTGCGATTTATCACCTGCTAAAGGTGGAGGAACAGTCCCGCTGGCATCGGGTTGTGGACGCCGATGAGATTTGGAACTGGTATGCCGGGAGTTCCCTCCTGATGTCGCTGTCGGAAAACGGGCGTGGCCGCCAGGAGATTTTATTGGGAGCCAATATAGTTGCAGGCGAACGTCCAAAGGCGGTCGTGCCGAAGGGCATTTGGTAGTCGGCTCGTCCGCGTGACCGCTGGGCGCTTGTCGGCTGTGTCGTCGCACCGGCTTTTCGGTTCGAGGCGTTTGAGATGGCGCCCGACGGATGGGAGCCAGAATATGGCTGAGCCGATTCCAACCTACGACTTTCTGGGGGAGCTGTTTGCGAGCTACGGATTGATGCCTCGCGGAAGATTCCATCCAAGCCCTTAGGATGGCGTGCCCGGCGACCCGCAGGCATTGATCCTAGTCGGCAACACGGGGTCCAACATGTGGAACGCTTTTAGCCAAATGCCCCTCAATCTGCTCAATGCTCTCGACCATTGGCCGAAATGCGCCATCGATGCGGTTGTGGGCAACTGGTGGAATAGCGACCTATCCGTTCGAGGGTGCGCCCTTCTTGCCGCTTCAGCGCTGGGCGGTCAAGGCAGAGCCCGTCGCACCGTCGCCGCTTGGAATTCTGATGTATCCCGAGTACGGCCTTTGGCACGCTTATCGGGGTGCTTTGGCCTAATTCCACAACAATTGAATTGCGACTTCGGCACGAAGGCCCTATCCCGTGTGAGAGGTGTGAAGACAAGCCCTGCCTGTCGGAGTGTCTGGTCGATACGTTCGGAGTGGACGGATACGATGTCCCAAGGTGTAATCCGTATCTGGAAGCAGACCCGAAAAGTGACTGTATAGCATGGGGTTGCCGCGCGCGGCGGCATTACCCTGTCTTTAAGGGATACCGATACGTCTCGAAGCAGGTCGCACTTCATATGCGGGCATTCCGCCGGCCCCAGACACAGGGGAGCCAAAGGCTGGTTAGGAACCGAAGCGCGACTTGGCCGAGACGTGAATGACCCGCAATGTTTCGTTCCAAAGTTTATAGTCGGGGAGGTCGTCAGGATGCACCCAACGTGCGTCCGCGGCATCGGTGTCCGCTGTGGGCTCGCCTGATATCCATTCCGCCCAGTAGTCGACTAGGGTGTATTGCATCCGCACACGGCCGCTATCATCGCGATTGATGGTATCGACGACGTCGATCAGACCCTTAATTTCGATCTCGAGGCTGGTTTCCTCCAAGACTTCGCGCACGCCGGCTTCACGCGTCGTCTCGCCGAGTTCCTGTCGCCCGCCGGGAAGACTCCAAGCGCCAGCGCGCGGCGGTTTCCCACGCTGGATGAGTAAGACCGCCTCGTCTTTCCAGACAACGACGCCTACACCGACCATCGGGTATTCCGGGTACTCTCTGGTCATGGGACCTCCGTTCGCGATGCGCGTCCGTTTTATCATGGGTGGGCAAGACCGCAACTTTGCAGCGCCGATGCGGCGCGTATAGAGTCTCTCCAATTATTCGACAAGAATTCCCGGAGTAAGAGATGAAGTATCGGCAACTCGGTGACAGCGGGCTCAGGGTATCGCCTATCTGTCTCGGCGCCATGATGTTCGGCAGTGCAAGCGACGATAGGACGGCGGCCCGGATTGTCGATTCGGCCCGCAATCACGGTGTCAATTTTATTGATACAGCAGACGGCTACAGTGGCGGAAATTCTGAGAAGGTGCTGGGTCGTCTCCTGAAAAAGGATCGCAACAATTGGGTGATTGCGACAAAGATCGGCAATCGCCCCGGACCCGCCCGCTTCGATACCCGCCTCGGCAAGCGACATATGACGCTCGGGATCGATGAGAGTCTCGCGAGACTGCAGACGGACTGGATCGATATCTGGTACCTGCACAAGGAAGATCACATTACGCCGCTGGCGGAGACAGTGGAAACGATGGGCGAGATCATCGCTTCCGGGAAGGTGTTGTACTGGGGTATCTCAAATTACCGATCATGGCGGATGGCGGAAATTGTACGCCTTTGCGAGCAAATGGGTGTGCCAAGACCCGTGGTTTGCCAGCCGTACTACAATGCTATGAACCGTATGCCAGAAGTTGAGGTTTTACCGGCTTTTTTTTTTTTTTTTTTTGGGGGCGGCTCCCATTTTTCGCTCCCCCCCGCGGGGCGCTGCGCGGGCGCGACA
>DJKK01000074.1 GCA_002434595.1 Alphaproteobacteria bacterium UBA6544
GTAGGTGAGTGGAACGAAGGAGAGCAGTGCTTCACCCTACACGCAGCGGCGGGAAAGCCGCAGACCGTGGGACGCGCTCTTGCGCGCGATGTCTTTGGCTTGCCCGAGGATCGGGTGCGGGCAATCGTCAAGGACGTTGGTGGTGGTTTCGGCGCCAAGAACCCACTTTATCCCGAACAGGCGCTGGTGCTTTGGGCGGCAAAAAAACTGGGCCGTCCTGTCCGTTGGCTTGCCAGCCGGGGTGAGGTCTTTCTCGCAGACTATCAAGGGCGGGGACAGGCAGCGGATGCTGCGATGGCCTTCGATCGAGATGGTAATGCGCTGGCGTTCCGGGTCCGTGCCTTTGCGGATCTCGGCGCTTACCTAGGCCCGCGCGGCTCTACGGCGCCCAACATGTGGCGGACGATGGGCGCAAGTGTTTACCATTTTCCCATCGTCGACTATGACGTCCATGCAATCCACACCCATAACATGCCGACTTGTCCCTATCGGGGCGCCGGCGCGCCGGAAGCTGTCTTCGTGATCGAACGGCTGATGGATATGGCAGCGGACACGATCGGTCTACCATCGGCTGAAATTCGCCGTCGGAACCTCGTGCCGGCATCGGCAATTCCTTATAAGACCGCCATCGGGACGACGCTCGACAGTGGCGATTTCGCACAAGTCATGGACTGCGCCGAGAGCATGGCTGAACTTCCGGGATATCCCGCCCGAAAGGCGACTAGCGAGGCGAAAGGGCGCCTGCGCGGCATCGGCTACGGCAATTTGTTGGAGGCGTGCGGTGCCGGGATTGCGGACCGCGCGGTGGTCTCCTGCCTTCCGGACGGACGCGTCCAGGTGCGCATTGGCACCATGTCCAACGGGCAATCCCATGAGACGGTGTATGCACAGATGCTCGCAGATTGTCTCGATATCGATATAAACTGCATCGATATTATTCAGGGTGACAGCAACGAGACGCCGTGGGGGATGGGCACGGGTGCGTCGCGTTCGATGACCGTCTGCGGCAGTGCGCTTGTCCTGGCGGCCGAAGAGCTCGTGGAGACAGGCAAAGAAATTGCGGCGGAGATGCTGGAAGCCGCAGAAACTGATATTAATTATGATAACGCAACATATAGTGTCGCCGGAACCGACCGGCACGTTTCCTTGTTCGATGTGGCCGCGCGGGCCATTGAGACGGGTGCGGCACCGGAATGCGGGTTGGAGGTCGAGAATTGCTATGATCCGACGGCTGCGACCTATCCCAACGGCTGTCATATCGCCGAGATCGAGGTGGATCCCGAGACGGGGGTGGTGACGCTCGAGAACTACGTCATGGCGCAGGATGTCGGCCGCGCCCTTAATCCGATGGTCGTGGAGGGACAATTGGTTGGCGGGGTTGCGCAGGGCGTTGGGCAGGCGTTGCTTGAATGGACCGTCAAAGATCCGGATTCCGGGCAATTGCTGACCGGCTCCTTTATGGATTGCGCGATGCCGCGGGCCGATGATTTGCCCGCATTTTCGACGGAAATTCTCGAAATCCCCTGCACGAACACGCCGACGGGCGTGAAATCAGTGGGTGAAGCCGGGCCGACCGGCGCGCCTGCAGCGGTCATCAACGCGATTGTTGACGCATTGCGTCCTCTTGGTGTGCGCCACCTCGAAATGCCGGCGACGCCTCAAGCCGTATGGCGCGCGATACAAGAGGCAGAAGCTGGTGACAAATCCCTATAGTGGTTATTCCGGACGCGTATGCGATCCGGAATTATAGCCTGAGCTTCCAGCGCAGGTTGACGCCGATTCCAGAGCCTAAGGCTGTAACTCCGGTTTCGCTCCGCCCTCCGAAATGACGGCGTACTACTTCCCGAACAATCCCCGAAACCAGTTTCCCAGTGCTGCAGAGAACAGCGATAATCCTGAAATTGCCTGTGGTTCGGTTGCCGGCTTGTCTTCGGCCACGGGCTTCGGCTCTGGCGATGTTGCGCCGTTTTCCGGGGGGGCATCGGCGTGTATATCGCCCGCGATTTCGTCCTCAAGAGCCTTGGCAAATTGGCCGATCAACTGAGAGGCGACGGATTGGATCATACCCACGCCGCGCCCGTATTGGGCGACGGAACCGGAAAGTGTAAGATCCGTTTCGATTAGGACGGTCGATCCGGCATCACTGGACTCAAGGCGAAAAGTGACGGTCGCGTTGGCACCGCCACGGCCTTTAGGATCGCGGCCCTGCGCCTTGACGCTTGCGGTATGCGCTGTTTCGTCAATTTCTTCGAACTGTGCCTCGCCCTCAAAAGTCAGGGCTACGGGGCCAAGCCGTACGGACACCGTTCCTTTGAAGGTTTTGTCATCGACGACTTCCGTCAGTGCGGCACCCGGCATACAGGGTGCGATGCGTTCCACGTCCATTAACACAGGCCAAGCCTGATCCGGCGGCAGATAGACCTCGAAGGAATTGTCGAATTTCAAAATAAGCTCTCCATAGAATGTGACCCGCCCTTCTTATGCCAAGCAATCTCTTTCAGCTCCAGGCCCAGACCGGTTGCTCCAGATGTTCGACCCGGGTGTCGCGTCCGAAAATCCCGACTTCCCGGAACTGATAGACGACGGCAGCCGTCGGCGCGTGGACCTGCGTGTTGACCAAGTTAAGACGGATCAGCGGGCGGTCGCTCTCCGGGATCGACGCGAATTCCGGGGTTTCCGGGTGTGCCAAGTCGCGGAACAGGACCTTGTGGACGGAAGCTACCTCCGAAGGATTTGCCACCGGCTCGATATTCTTCCCCGCCCAAAAGACGAACGGTGTGATGCGGTATCCGGAGCGGGTCGGATAGTCGTCAAGGGTACCGAGCAAATGACCCTCTGTTAGGTCGACGTTGATCTCTTCACGGAGCTCACGAAGTGCGGCTTCCAACGCGGTCTCGCCGGCATCGACCCGCCCGCCCGGCAGCGCCCATTGGCCAGAGTGGGCGTTCAGCCGCGGGCTGCGCTTGGTCAACAAGAATGCGGCATTGTCCCCATGATCGATGATGACGACAGAGACCGCTGCGTGTTTCAGGCCTTTCGGAGCACCGCGGCGATCGTCGAAACGGTCGATATTTCCGCCGATTTCCAGTTTCAGCGTGTTGTTGAAAGGATAGGTCATGACGGCGAAGAAGATAGCGCGATTCGCTGCGATCGGAAGCGAAAACACGCTCGCAAAGTGTGCGCCGCGACCAATTTAAGTGGCAATGTAAACGCCTTTGGGAGGCAAGCCATGGAAATGGGTAAGATCGGCGCCTGGGTGTCGACGAATGCGTTAAACCGGGATCAACTCGCCGAACTGGCTCGCGGTGTCGAAGACCTCGGCTACGACACGCTCTGGTACCCCGAATCCACCACCTACGAATCTCTGGCGATGGGGAGCTTCCTCCTGCAGAACAGTTCGCGGCTCAAGGTCGCAAGCGGAATCGCTAATATCTATGCCCGGGATGCCTATACCTCCGTATCGGGGCATAATTCCCTGAACGTGATTTATGGCGACCGGTTCTGCCTTGGGCTCGGCGTTTCGCATATCCCGCTCGTCTCCGGACGACGGGGCCATGAATACGGCAAGCCTGTTGCGACCATGCGCGCCTATCTCGAAGCGATGGAAAGCGCCGAAGTGGACCTTGCCGCACCGAACCGTAACCTTGTACTGGCTGCGCTCGGGCCAAGAATGCTGGAACTCTCCCGCGATATGACCGACGGCGCCTTGCCCTATTGCGTGACGCCGGAGCACACGGTGATAGCCAAGGAGATACTGGGGCCGGACAAATGGCTCTGCGTCGAGCAAAAGATTTGCTACACCAAAGACGAGGCGGTCGCCCGCGCCGTCGCCGCGAAGAACATGGCGCGCTACCTGGCGATGCCGAACTATCGCGACAATTGGCTCCGGATCGGGTTTAGCGAGAGCGAATTGGACGGTGGTGGCAACGAGCGGTTTCTCGATTCCATGGTCCTTTGGGGAAGCGAGGATACCATCCGATGTGGCCTCCAGGCGCATATCGACGCGGGTGCCACGCAGCTCGTCATCCAGCCGCTCGATCCGGAAGGCAGGCCCGTGCCCGATTGGAACGCGCTGAAAGCCTTTCGACCGGAGACGTGGACATGAACGACATTGATCGCATGCTGATCGAGCACGAATGCCGCAAGTTGATGCTGCTGTATTGCCAGCATGTCGACCATTTCGCGCCGACGGAATTTGCGAACCTTTTCACCGAGGACGCCTACTACAATCCGGCAGCGCATCCGGAGATGAACGGCCGCGACGAAATATTGGCGTGGATCAGCGACTATCCCAGAGACCGGCTGGCGCGGCATGTCTCGACCAATCAGATTGTCGAAGTCGTCGACGCGGATCACGCCCGGGGCTCTTCCTATGCCGTCGTCTACCGACAGGAACAACCGGTGGAAGGAACACCCTCGGAAAAGGTGGTGCCGCGCGCCATCGTGGAGTATCACGACACTTTCCGTCGGACCGCCGATGGCTGGCGCATCGTGTCGCGTGAATATCGATACACCTTCCTCAAGGAGAACAACTGATGGGCATCATGGAGCAGGCCGAGCAGGCGATGAAGGAAATACCCGCCGTGTCGGCGGACGAGGCGGTCGCCGAATGGGATTCCGGCCAGTATGTCTTCGTCGATGTGCGCGACATCCGAGAGGTCGAGCAGAGCGATACCATCGATGGGTCTCAGCATGCGCCGCGCGGAATGATCGAATTCTGGTTTGATCCCACAAGCCCCTACTACCGCGAGATTTACGGGGACAAGAACAAGACCTATGTCATGTTCTGCAACGGCAATCCGCGTGCTGCCCTCAGCGCCAAGTCGCTGAAGGATATGGGAATTGATAACGTGGCACGGCTTGAAGGTGGCATGCCCGCCTGGCGCGAAGCTGGCGGCCCGACCGTGGAGAAGAAGCGCAAGTAGGGATGAAAGTCTTTATCGTCCACGCCCATCACGAACCGAAGAGTTTTAACGGCGCTCTGACAGGCGCGACCGTGGCGGCCTTAACTGATGCAGGACACGAAGTCCGGGTGTCGGACCTCTATGCCATGGATTTCGACCCGGTCTCGGGCCGACATAATTTTACGACCGTCGGTGTGGCCGACTACCTCAAACAGCAGGTCGAGGAATAGCACGCCAGCAAGAACGGCGGCTTCGCGGCCGACATCGAAACGGAACTGGAGAAGCTCGATTGGTGTGACGTGCTGATCTTCCAGTTTCCTATCTGGTGGTTCGGCTTACCGGTAATTCTCAAGGGATGGGTCGACCGGGTCTTTGTCATGGAGCGCATCTATGGCAGCGGGCGATGGTTTGACGGCGCTATTTTAAAGGCAAACGAGCCATGCTTTCGTTAACAACCGGCGGCGGTCCGGGCGCCTTCTCCGAGAATGGCATCGTCGGCGACATCCATGCGCATCTGCATCCAATTAACTACGGAATTTTTCGCTTCGTTGTTTTCGACGTGTTACCGCCTTTTATTGCCTGGGGCCCTGTCAAGGCGAGCGATGAGTGCCGCCGCGCGAATATCGAAGAGTATGTCGCGCGCGTGCTGTCGATCCCGGAAACGGAGCCGAGCGCCTATCCCTCGCTGACAGATTACGACCCGAAAACGTTGCGGCTGAAGAACGGGGCTTAAATCCCCTGACGTACCTTCGGCAGGACGTCTTCCGCCATGATATGCATTTGTTCGGTCACCTGCTCGTGGGGCATGCCGACCCACTGAATGCCGCAGAAAAGCAGATTGAAGCCAATTGGTTTCTGTAGCGCAATGATTTGTTCGGCAACTTCGTCGACCGATCCGAAAACAAAACGGTCATCCAGTAACTCGTCAAAATCCATGCCGAGATCGTCATCGCCTTTCGGCATGGCCTTGTCCTGGCCCCACTGGTGATACGTCTTGTACTTCTCTTCGAGATATGGCCGTGCCAGACGGATGGCTTCCTCCCGCGTGCGGGCGACGAAGATTTCGCGCATCATGGGGAGGTCTTTCGGCATTGGTTTGCCGCATTCATCAAGCGTTTTTTTGTAGATTTTCATCTGCCTTAGTATTGTTTCGATTTTATTATGAGGGTTGATAATCCATGCATCTGACACTCTTGCGGCCCGTCGAATCGCCACGTCGGCGTTGGCGCCGATCCAGAACGGCGGGTATGGCTTCTGCAGCGGTTTGAGGGGGCAATTGGCACCGGCGAGCTCGAAATGGGAGCCGACCATGTCCACCGCCTCTTCCGTCCAGAGGCGCCGGACGGCCTCGAGATTTTCCTCGAAACGGCGTCCGCGCTCCGCCATTGGCGAGCCGTGTCCCTTGAATTCGACGTCGCGATACCCAATTCCGGTACCGAAAATGAAATTTCCGCCGGTCATGACGTCGATCGCTGCGTATTGCTCGGCAATATCCATCGGTTTGTGCAAGGGTAGCAGATTCACGGCGCTGATCAGCTTGATATCGCGGACCTGGGCCGCGAGATAGGCCAGCATCGATGTCTGGTGGAAATACTGTAAGGGAGCGCCGCTGAAATGACTCGGCACCGCGACACCCCAATACCCGAGTTTCTTAGCCAAGAGGGATTGCTCTGTGAGGTCCTGCAGCCGCTGCTCCATGTCTTCTCCGGCGGCATATTGGCCACGCAACACCATAATCAGGTTCATTGACATATCAAATTTCCTTTCGGATCTGTAATAATGATAGAAATGCGCGCGATCAGGCGCCTTCTCCCGCAATCAGACCGGTAACCGCCGCTTTGATCAGGCCGCCGATGATTACGAGATCGGAGGGCGTATCGATTGATGTCGTGACCTTTCCGTTATTTGTCGATCCGGAGCCGCTGCAAGGCGTTCTCGTCAAGTGTTACGCCGAAACCGGCTCCCTTGGGGATCGCGATTTCACCGTTTTCGGGACGCATCGGATTCTCGACGATATCCTCCGCAAGGGCCCCACTGACGCCGACGGCGAATACGCCGGCCATCAGCGAGCCGGGCCAGGAGCCGCACATCTGTGCCACGGACGCGGTGGCCACGCTGGTCGCGGGATGATTGCCGGGGTTGATGCCCATCCCCGCCGTCGCCAGGAGATGCCACAAGCGTCGGATGTGATATATTCCCCCGTTCTTCGCGACCTTGGTTTGAGCGGAAGTCGCGGCGCGCTTGCGGATAATGTCGAGAAGCGTGTGATCGGTCGCGGCGCATTCGTCCGCCATCAACGGCATCCGCACCGCCTTCGCCAGAGCGGCCATGCCGTCTATATCCCAGATGGCCAACGGTTGTTCCGCGGTTTCAATGTCGAAAGGCTCAAGACCCTTAAGAAGGACGAGCGCGGTATCGTAGTCGAGCGCGGCGTTCGCATCAACGCGAAGTGCGATCTCGTTTCCAAAGCGGTTTCGCAACGCCTCGGCATTTTGCCGATCCTCCCGCGGATCGACGCCGATCTTCAGGACGAGATGGCGAAATCCCAGTTCGAAGAGCGCATCCGCCGATTCCAACAGCGATTCTACATTGTCCTTCATCGATAGTACTGCGGCGATGCGGACGCGATCTCGCGTCTTTCCGCCGAGAAGTTGATAGACCGGAATCCCGAGCATCTTACCGACGATATCGTAAAGCGCATCGCCGACCGGCGCCTGGCTGTAATGGCTGTGATACATGCTCTCGTCCAGGCGATGCATGATCGCGTTTACATCGAATGGGGAGCGCCCGAGCAACTGAGGCTCGAAGTAGTTTTTGATGGTGTCGATCTGGCCTTCCAGGGTCTCCGCACTGCCTTGTCGGCGCCAGGCCTGGGTTTCTCCGACACCGGTGACACCCTGATCCGTGTGGATTTTGACGATGAGAGTCTCGACAACAGGTCGCGCGGCCCCTGTCGATATCTTGAAGGGTACCTTAAAGGGTACGTTTAGGGGGACGCATTCAACTCCGGTGATTTTTGCGGGTACGCGGTGGGGCGCGCTTACTTCCAATTCCCGTACATCGCTCATGGTATCGCTTCCATTTGGCTTAATCGTCAATAAGCATAGGTGTTCCCACTCCCCAGACTATAGTCATTCCAGTCAGAGAACATCTCGCGAAAGGGAAGATATCATGCAATTCGGAGTGTCGATGCCGAACCGGGGGCCGTTGGCGACGCCCGAGACGATGCGGGAGATTGCCACTGCGGCAGAACGGCTGGGCTACGGCTACATCACCGTCTCCGATCACATCGTCGTGCCGCGCAAGATCGATCCCAATTATCCCTACAGCGAAAACGGAGAATTCCGTTGGACGTCCGATGGCGAGGTCGACTGCATGGAGCAATTCACGCTCCTCGCATGGCTCGCCGCTGTAACCAGCCAAATTCGCATTATGACGTCGGTTATCGTTATTCCACACCGCAATCCGTTGTTTATGGCGAAGTCGATCGCAACGACGGATGTCCTCTCGGGTGGGCGCGTGACGCTGGGCTGTGGTGCCGGCTGGATGCATGAGGAATTCGAGGCGCTCAACCTGCCGGACTTCGCTGCGCGCGGGCAGGTGACCAACGAGTATCTCGACGTAATGAAGACCGCCTGGACCAATCCGGACCCATCCTACGATGGCGAATTTTACAGTTTTGACCGGGTAGACCTTGAACCACGTCCGGTGCAGGACCCGCATCCGCCGATCTGGATTGGCGGTGAAAGCATGCCGGCGATCCGTCGTGTCGTCTCGCACGGCGATGCCTGGTATCCATTCGGCAGTAATCCGAAATTCCGCATGGATACGATCGCATCATACGCCGCACGGCGCGACAGGTTGTGGAAATGTGCGGAAGAGGCTGGCAGAGACCCTGCGACCATTGCGCTCTCCTACAACTGCGCCTTCCACAACGCCGAAGCCCAGGAGCATGTGGATGGCGGTCGA
>DJKK01000196.1:0-1964 GCA_002434595.1 Alphaproteobacteria bacterium UBA6544
ACTGCAATGTGGGTCCCTTGAATCCCAATCCTGCTGTAGAAGAAAAACATCCCTGCAGCCGAAATGATCAGTGGAACGATCATGGGTGAAATCAGGATGCTCATGATCAAGGTCCGGTAAGGCATCTGGGCCTTGGAAAGTCCCAAAGCCGCGAGAGTCCCAAGAGTCGTTGAAATCAGCGTTGAAAAAATTGCGATGATTACAGAATTCTGAACAGCTCCCTGCCAGTTGAGGTTGGTGAAAAAATCCTCATACCATTTCAATGAATATCCTGCGGGATCAAATGCCAGCATCTCCTTGGTAAAGGTAAAAAATGGAACCGCATTAAAAGAGAGTGGGATGATTACCACCAAAGGAAAAACGAGAAAGAAGAATATTGCTCCGCAAAGAATTCGAAAGGCGTAATACCAGATTCTTTCGCTAAGGGAGAGATAAGGTGGCAGATCACTCATTTTCAGCCCAGTCTCATTTTATCGATGCCAACAATTCGGTCGTAGAGAATATAGAAGGCAATAACAATTCCTAGAAGAATAACTCCTAAAGCTGCTGCAAGTCCCCAATTCAGAGAAATGGAAATACTGTAAGCAATCCTATTACTGATGAAAGTCCCTGTGTTTCCTCCTACCAACTCAGGAGTAATGTAATAACCAATGGAGAGGATGAAAACCAAAATAGAACCTGCTCCTATCCCAGCAACAGTATTGGGAAAATAGACCTTCCAGAATGCTACCCAGGGATGTGCCCCCAAAGAAACCGCAGCCCGGACAAATGATTTCGGGATGGTCTTCATTACCGAATACAAAGGCAAAATCATAAACGGAAGGAGAATATGAGTCATGGCGATCACCGTTCCAGTTGCATTATGAATCATAGCAATCCGTTCATCTTCTCCCAACAATCCGAGTGAAACTAGAGTGTCATTGATCACCCCATGCTGTTGGAGCAATGCTATCCAGGAACATGTTCTGACGAGCAAGGATGTCCAAAATGGGAGCAAAACCAATATGATGAGCAGGTTGCCTATTTTAGTCGGTAAGATTGCCAATAAATAGGCAACAGGAAATCCTATCAATAAAGTCAGCCCAGTAATTAGTGCACTCATGAGCATCGTTCTAAGGAACAATTTGCTGTAAATTCTTTCTTCATTAGGAAGAATGATAAATTCTCCAGAACTTTTCAGTTTAGTGTCTGTTGCTGCGAAGTAATAAGCTGGCGTGTATGGAGTAGAAAATTGATGGATGATTTGCCAAGTCTTGAGATCTCCCCAACGTTTATCTATTTTAATCAGTGCCGCTTTAAAAGGAGCTCGCCTGATGCGTTTGATTTTCCTGCCTGAACTTCGAAAAAGACTAGAAAGTCCTGAACTTTCATAGTTGAGTCTTTGCCCCACACGGGTATGGGTCCGATTCTTTTTTGCTTCTTTCAGATCTTTTACAAAAGCTTCAAAAATTTCTTCCCCAGGTAATTCTCCTGAATGGGGATCCCATGTCTGAATGTTTTTGGTCGTTCTAGGAAGGATCTCTGGGACAATGGAGTTATCCACAGAGAGCATCAACATGTCTACAATCGGAATAAGAAACGTAACAACGATGAACAGGAGTAAAGGCGCTACTAACAAAAAAGCACTTAATTTTTCTCTACGGTAGGCTTTTTTAAGACTGACTTTAAGGGGAATTCCATCAGCAGTTAGCAGTTGCTCCATGAAAATCTGAGAAAAAGATAGGTATATTAAAGGTGGGTTAGAGAAACGGGGGAAAATGAATCCCCCGAATCTGATTCAACTACTGCGCAAGCCAGGCGTTGAACTTGGTATCAAGATCATCGCGGTTATCAGCCCACCAGTTATAGTTTTGCAAAAGGGTGTTTTTTGAATTATTAGGATCAGTTGGCATATGAGGCGCCATATCAATTCCTAAAGTTGCATGTTTTCCTACCAATGGTGCGGAGGAGTTTCTTGCAGGCCC
>DJKK01000196.1:2348-14221 GCA_002434595.1 Alphaproteobacteria bacterium UBA6544
TGAACAAACTTCAAAACTTCATGCTTGTTCTTACTTCCTTTTGGGATGACCCAACCATCCAGGTCAAAGACCTGCCAATCCCAAAGCATGGCAACAGGCTGATTGTCCTCAGCAATCATGCTGAAAAGACGTCCGTTGTAGGTAGAACCAACAACAACTTCTCCGTCAGCCAATAACTGAGGAGTCTGTGCTCCTGCAGTCCACCAGATCACTTGATCCTTAATGGTGTCCAATTTGGCAAAGGCTTGCTTGATACCGGCGTCGGTACTCAAAACATCATAAACATTGGATGGATCAACACCGTCACACATCAACGCCCACTCCATATTGTCAATAGGACGTTTTTGTAAGGAGCGTTTCCCAGGAAAAGTTTTCAGGTCGAAAACATCACAGACACTGGTCATTGGTTTAGAGACTAGGTCTTTGCGATAACCAAAGGTGGTGGAATACACAATTTGGGGAATGAAGCACTCGGAAACGATCAAGTCACCAAAATCTTCTGAAGCAGGTGTTCCATCAGGAGCAGGAGGAAGGAGTAAGTCATGACTGATGACTTCAACCAGTCCTTCATCACACAGTCTCATTGCGTCGGCAGCAACCGCATCAAGAAGATCCCATGTGACATTACCTGCCTGGTCCATAGCTCGAAGTTTTGCCACTCCATCTCCCGCGGAGTCATCATTGATGATCTTCACACCAGGATTCATCTTCATGTAGGGATCATGGTAGGCCTTCTGCTGGCTTGCGGTGTAAGCACCGCCCCAGGATACGACGACCAGTTCAACTGCAGAGACCGGCAGAGCCAGTCCCAGGATCATTGCAAACCCGGTCAGGGCAGCAATGCTTTTAGGGATGAATGAATTCATATCTCCTCATTCTTTGAAAGGTTCCCGGACAGCATAGGGAATTCCATACTGAGCCGGCTTTGATTAAGCAGCATGCATATCCAATGCACGTGCGTCTTCCACATGCCAACCAACCTGAACCGAATCTCCCGGTTTGAGTTGGGTATGATCTGCGGAATTTGGGACCTTGATGATGAAGTCATCATGGCCGCATACATTGACCCGGGAGCGAATATGATCTCCCAGATAGATCAATTCCAGAACCTGTGCTTCCACCAGATTCTTGCATGAATTAGTTTTCGGGTTGATGAAGACCCTTTCCGGCCTCAAAGATATTGAGGTTTCAGTTCCTACCGAATCCACATTGACCGCAAGAGCATCTACGGATTGTCCATTTTCAAGGGTGACCTTGCAGGTGGTGCCATTCATGTCACTGACTTTCCCCCGAAGCGTATTATTCTCCCCGATGAATTGCGCAACAAACGCATTTTCCGGAGCTTCATAGAGCTGTTCCGGACTGGCCAACTGCTGGATGATTCCGTCATTGAATACGGCGATTCGGTTGGACATCGTAAGCGCTTCACTCTGATCGTGGGTGACGTAAACGATGGTGACCCCAAGATTTTCATGGATATGCTTGATTTCGTACTGCATCTGCTCGCGCAGCTGCTTGTCGAGCGCACCGAGCGGTTCATCCATCAGAACCAGTTTAGGATCGAAGACGAGTGCTCTTGCCACCGCGACACGTTGTTGTTGGCCGCCAGAGAGTTGAGCCGGCCGTCGTCCGCCGAAGTCGGATAATTGCACCATGTCGAGCGCGCGCTGTACCCGTTCCTCGATATCCAACTGTCCTATTTTGCGAACCTTTAGCGGGAACGCGAGATTTTCTGCAACCGTCATGTGCGGGAAAAGCGCATAGTTCTGGAATACCATGCCGATGTCGCGTTTGTGTGGCGGCACATTGTTGATCGGTATGCCGTCGAGATAAATCTGGCCGTGTGTCGCGGTCTCGAAGCCGGCGAGCATCATCAGGCAGGTCGTCTTGCCGGACCCGGATGGCCCCAACATGGTCAGGAACTCTCCGTCTGCAATATCGATATTCAGGTTTTTGACGACGAGGGAAATGCCATCATAGCTTTTCTGGACTTCGGCGAAGCGAACCAGAATATTGCCATGGTCACCAGGCTGCGCGCTGGACGTTTCCGCCACGTCGGTCCCCCTGTGGAATTGCGATTTTTTATTCCGATGGCGATACCAACGGACCCCCAGTAGATAAACAGATTCTAAATAAAGACGCAAACAAGCGCCGGAAGCTAAACCTCGCCTACGACCATTTGCTCGGGGCCAAAGGGAAATTGCGTAATGTTTTCGGCACCTTGCTCGGTAACGATTAGGATATCATGCTCCCTGTAACCGCCCGCTCCCGGCGCGTCCGCCGGCAGCATGATCATAGGTTCCATGGAAACTACCATACCTGGTTCCAAAACCGTCTCCACGTCTTCGCGTAACTCGACCGTGGCTTCCCGACCGTAGTAGTGGGACAACACGCCGAACGAATGGCCATATCCAAAGGAACGATATTGGAGCAGACCCCAATCACGGTACATTTCATTTAACTCTGTCGCAATGCCACGACAGGTCGCGCCGGGTCGGATCAACTGCATACCCTTCTCGTGGACAGCGCAATTCTTCTGCCATAAATCTAAGTGCGCGTCCGAAACAAAGTCGCAGAACAATGTCCGTTCGAGCGCGGTGTAATAACCGAATATCATTGGAAAACAATTCAATGAAAGAATGTCGCCAGATACAATTTTGCGGTTTGTGACTGGATTATGGGCGCCGTCGGTGTTGATACCAGACTGAAACCACGTCCACGTGTCCATTAGTTCGACGAAGGGAAACTTGTTCGCAATTTCCAGAACCATTGTATTTGTCGAGGCAAGTGCGACCTCATGCTCGCCCACGCCGGCCGCAACGGCCTTCATGCACGCTTCGCCGCCGACGCGGCAGATGCGCGCACCCTCGCGTATGAGGCTATGTTCCTCTTCGGATTTGATTGTTCGGAGCTGCATGGCCGCGTTAGCGACGTCCACGAGCTCGGCCTCAGGGAAGTTGTCCTGGATTAGTTGTTTAAGATCAAGGCTGACATGGTCGAATTCAATTCCAAGGCGTTTGACCGTGCCAATGCGTTGCCGCAGGGCGCGGAAATAGTTGTCCCGTCTCCAATCGGTGTAAGTCACGTTATCGCCGAAACTTCGCCTCCAAGGCTGACCCCCGTCAATTGCCGGCGTTACGGTGACGGCATCTACTTCGGTCAATACCATCGCGAAGCGGCGCCCGAAGGCGCAGTAAAGAAATCCCGAGAAATAACAAATGTTGTGGTAGGATGTGAAAACGGCCGCGTCGACGTCGTTATCCGACATGTATGACCGCATGCCGTTTTGGCGCTTGGACATCTCGGCATCACTGAAAGGCGAGTAAGTTTTGTCGCCGTTGTGCCATGTCAGGATGTGCTGTAGCTCGTCGGTCATTCTCGCACTTTCGATCGGTTGCCCAGTCAGGGCTAATTGGCCTATTCGTCCTGCCCACGCAAAGTATACTGCGCGTGCGGCCACCTGTCGCGTTGGACGCGCCAGGTTTCTCTTAACTTGTAAACTTAGATGGTATTTGAACCCATGCTGTGGGGAGCGGCATTGATAAGGAGTAATCCCATGTCGTAAGTACGGGGCAGGGTGACCCTTGTAACGGGCGGGACGCGCGGTATTGGTGTAGCGGTCGGTATCGCGCTGGATAATGCCGGACGCGCCGGTCTCACCACTCGATCGTGCCTCCATCGAAGCGCCGGAAGGTACCGGACATCTCGGCTGTCAGGCCGTCGATGACATTCCGCATTCCCGTGACGCTTTCTTCCACGGGGATGCCCGTGCCCGCGGTTCGGGTTTCCGTCGCGACGGAGCCCGGATGCAGGACCGCCGCCAAGATACCACGCTGAGCGAACTCGATGGAGATGCTCTTTACTGCCATATTCAGCGCTGCCTTGCTGCATCGGTATGCATAATGTCCGCCGGACCCATTGTCGCCGATTGAGCCGGATCGCGTTCCGATGAATATCATTATTTTGCGATCACTGGATGCAACTCGATCGACGAGCGCCTCCGCTATGTAAACCGGAGCGACGGCATTTACCCGCATAACGCGCGTGAACTCGTCCATATCGGGGAGCATCAGAGGGCCGGGACCGTCGGGCGCGAAGGTGGCGGCATTGTTAATGAATATGTCGATCTTCTCGTTCGCAATGCCGACAGCAAATGATTTGACTGCGGCTTCATCCGAAACGTCCAGCTGATGAAAGTGGACGCCGTCACCGAGTGCGGTCAGTTTTTCCTGGCTTTCTTCCTTGAGGCAGGTCGTATGAACGGTCCAGCCGCTGCCGGCATACTGGCGGGCGAACTCGAAGCCGATGCCGTAATCGCAACCTGTAATTAGAACCGTGGACATGGGAACCTTCCGTCATATTGTTTGTGCGAGCCTATCCTCTGAGAATGGTGTCGACAAAGCATGTCGAGCAATTTGATTGCGGAAATTTCGGAATTTTGGCTCGGACAAAGTCTGACCGGCCCTGATGCCGCCGCCGGTCGGCGAGATTTTTGGTATCGCGGTGGTGATGCCGTCGACAACGAAATTCGGGAACGATTTCTTGGTCTGGTAACCAAAGCCTGCGATGGCGAACTGACGGAATGGGGTCGGACGCCGGAGGGTGCGTTTGTGCTTATCATTCTGCTGGATCAGTTTACACGGAACATGTTCCGCAATTTCCCTGGCGCTTACGCTGGGGACGCGCTCGCATTCTCTGTCGTCTCTGATGCCATCGACAACGCTCTGGACCGGGAATTACATCCTGTTCAGCGCATCTGGCTCTACCATCCGTTTCATCACTCCGAAGTCGCCGCTGAACAGGATCGAGGTATTCGACTGCTGCACGATATCCGCGATACGGCGTCCGAGGAGTGGCGCCCTTACATCGAGCGAAGCATCACGGGTTGGACGCGCCACCGAAATATCGTGGCGAGATTCGGTCGTTTTCCGCACCGTAACCATGTGCTCGGTAGAGACAGCACGCTGGATGAATCAGCATTCCTGGAGACCGAGGGAGAGTCCTTCGGTCAAGGGCCCAGACGCTTAAAAGATCTACAATAGGATGGTCTCTGAGGTCGGTGCGTCGCTTATCCGCGGGATCGCACCGTCGCCAACGTGTAGCCAGCCAGATCGGACATCGTATCCGGTTCGAGGCTCAGTCCCCGCTGAATAAAGCGTTTACAAGTCGAAATGTTCGTTCGATCAAATTCGCCCAAAGTGCCGAGTATGCGTGCAACGGTCGGCTCCATTTCGGACTGGTCGACGATGCGGCTGACAATTCCTGCCGCAAGCGCGTGTTCAGCGTCGTGCTCCTCAACCGTCAGGACCATGTCCATCAGCGTCTTGGGTGCGGCATGTGACAAAGCCGATAAGGCGAGCGTCGGTGCAGTGCCGTGGGGCATCTCTGTCAGCGCGAATGTTGCATCCCGGCTGGCGATGGCGATGTCGGCGCCGCCGACTAGCGCACATCCGAAGCCCAGCGCTTTGCCCTGGACGACGGCGATGATCGGTGCGGGACACCGTCTAAACGCCGCGTATACGCCCAGAATGCGGGACATGACGCGCTGATGAATTTCATACGCGTTCTTCGGAGTTCCTTCCGGCGGCGTCGTCCCTTGGACCCTGCCGTGGCAAAAATCGTCACCGGCACCGCGCAGAACAATTCCTTTAAGGTTTTTGTCAAGAGACGCGTCATCTGTGATGCTGGCGAGACCGTCGAGCATGGGATCTGTAACCCTGTTGCCCTCGTCGGCCCGGTCGATGGTTACGTGCAGGAACGCTCCTTTACGTTCGGTTTTGAAGCCTTCGGTCATCGGATCAATCTCCCTCGTCTTTTCGCGCGCGCGCTTTCGTGCTGGAATGAACATAGCCGCATCAGGCGGACCCGAAAGTCCCGATGGAGTTTTATGCGATGTTTCCCGACCCGAGTTCCAATTCCGCCCGAAACTTCGAACGCGCGAAGGACGTGCTTCCCGGCGGTAACAGCCGCTCGACAATCGATCTCAAACCGCATCCGATATACGTTGCCGAGGCGTCCGGTAGCAAAGTCACGGATGTTGACGGCAATGTCTATATCGACTTCATCAACAATTTCACATCGCTGATTCATGGCCATGCCTTTCCGGCAGTGACAGAAGCGGTGACCGTACAGCTCCCGAAAGGTACGGCTTTCTCGTTCGGAACTGAGCAAGAGCTCGCGCATGCCGAGTTGATCTGCGGACGGGTGCCGGGCTTTGATAAGATTCGATTCATGAACTCCGGCACCGAAGCGGTCATGAATGCAATCAAGGCCTCTCGCGCGTTTACTGGACGGCCCAAGATCGCAAAGTGCGAGGGCGCATATCACGGTAGTTACGACTTTGCCGAAGTAAGCTTGAATACCGGGCCCGAGGATTGGGGTCAGAATGAGCCGCGCTCGAAAGCATATTCAAAGGGAACGCCGCAGGGTGTGCTCGATGATGTCGTCGTTATCCCGTATCACGATGAGGTGGCAGCATCGGAATTGCTGAAGCGGCACGCTGGAGAATTAGCCGCGGTTGTATATGACCCGGTTTCAAGTCGCGTCGGCATGGTGCCGCCCAGCCAGGCGTATCTCGAAATGTTGGTCGAATTCTGTCAATCGAACGGTGTCCTACTGATCTTCGACGAGGTCATTGCGTTTCGCCTCGGTTACGAGGGTGCCCAAGGTGTGCGCGGGGTGACCCCTGACCTGACGGCGCTCGGAAAGATTATTGGAGGTGGATTTCCGGTCGGCGCAGTTGCAGGACGCAGTGATGTCATGCAGGTGTTCGAACCAGGTCAAGGCCTACCGCATGGGGGAACTTTCAACGCCAACCCGGTGACCATGGTAGCCGGGATGGCGACGATGGAAGGGATGACCCGCGATGCATTCGACGCTCTCAATGCCATGGGTGAATATGGACGCCAAGGCTTTGGCGAAGCGTTCTTGCGCGCCGGCATTAGCGCGCAAGTAACGGGTCAAGGGTCACTGATGCGCATGCACTTGACGGATCGTTCGCTCAACAGTTATCGGACGATCTATCCCAAACCAGAAGAATCAGCCCGAATGGCCACGCTGCATCAATATCTGCTTAACGCCGGGTTTTATATGGCCGAATACGGATTAATTTGCCTCTCGACGGTCAATACGAAGGACGAAGTCGACGCGTTCATCGAAGCGACAATCGCCGGATTGACGACCGCGGAGGCTGCCTGAAAAGCGGTTTAGACTGGTTCCGCAAGAAACACCGGGATTTTGCGATCGGTCTTGGCCTGGTACTTGTCATAGGGCGGGAAGGCGTCCGCGCTAATTTGCCATAGGCGGTCGCGGGTCGCGTCATCGGTTATTTCATGAACTCGCATTTTTAACACTTCTGTCTCGTCGCGGATCTCGACGTCCGGATTCGCTCGGATGTTATGTACCCAGACCGGGTGTTTCGGACTGCCGCCGTAGGAACCGACGAGTACGTAATTGTCACCGTCCTGAACGCGCATCAGGGGGATTTTGCGAATGGCCCCCGACTTATTGCCTTTGTGGGTGACAATGATGCACGGCAGGCCGGTATCTCGCAGTGTGGTGCCTTGGGTACCGCCGCTGCTTTCGTAGAGTTCGACTTGTTCGCGCACCCAGTCGAGTGCGGGGGGAATGTATTCGGCCATGAATAATCTTCCTCAGAAATGCGTCGATTTAGGTTGCTTTATCCACTCCGTTTACCGAATTGCGTGGCGGTTCTCCTGGTGGTCGACGCCCTGTATCGCACACCTGCTGATCAGTGAAACTTGGATATACAAATCTCATTGTATCACGGCTTGGCGAGCGCACCTAACGATTGCAATAAAATCACGGTTCGTTCTGCTGACACATTAACCTTTTGGCAGCTCGAAGTCCGCATCCCGTTCCATGAGTTTCACAATCTCACTGAAGTCGCCGTTACCGAGACCCATAGCGAGGGCCTGCTGCAATGCCTGGTAGCTCGCACTGGCGACATTTGTGGGCGTCTTCAGGCGTTCGGATTCCATGCGCCAAAGCATCGCGTCCTTGGCGATGATATGCATGGGGGCTGCCATTTCGAAGTTCCCCTTCATGACAAAATTGGGAATCTTCGAAAGGGTAGCACTGTTCTGCCCGGAACCCGAGTTGATCACACTGAGAACTTTTTGCGGGTCAACGCCGCCCTTCGCCGCCATGACCAATGCTTCGAGGCCAATAATCATATTTGTGAATGACATGATATTATTGCAAATCTTGGCGATCTGGGCCTGGCCGACTTTGTCGCCTACGTAGTGGATGTCGCGGGCGAAGGACTTTAGAAAGGGCTCGATTTCGTCGTAGACGGCTTGCGGTCCGGAAGCGATCACCGTGATATCCTTATCCCAGGCGCGCTGTACTCCGCCGGTAATAGGCGCGTCGAGCATCGGTATACCTTTTTCGCTCAGGACCTTTTCAATCTCAGCGAGGGCTTCAGTCCCCATCGTCCCGAGGTTCACGAAAGTCTTCATTCGACTGCCGTGAATGATCCCGTCTTGTCCCGTGACAACAGCGTTGAAGCTCTCGATGCTGGGCATGCAGGCAAAGACCACTTCGGCTTCGTTGGCGACCTCGACAGGCGATCCAACTATGCGGGCCTGTTTTTCGGCAAGCGGCTGGGTCGCGTCCGAATTGATATCGAACGCCACCAGGGATTGCTCTTGGTCGAGGATGTTAGCGGCGAGCGGCAGGCCCATGCTGCCTGTGCCGATGAATCCTGTAGTCATCTCTGTCCTCCGAAATACTGTCTTCCGGGTGGCTGTGTTAGCTCGGAATCAGCCCGCCGTCGACGTTGTAAGATTGGCCAGTAATATTGCGTGCGCTCGGTGACGCAAGGAACACGGCGAGAGCCGCGATGTCTTCGGGATCATTCGCGCGACGGATTGGAATCGGCTTCACCGAATTCTCCAGCGCTTGCTCGATGCTAACCCCTTGCTCTTGCGCGCGGATAACACGGTTTCGCTCTCCAAGTGGCGTTAATGTAACGCCGGGGCAGATGGCATTGACGTTGATATTATAGGGTCCGAGTTCCTGCGAGGCCTTTCTAGTGAGGGCGATGACGGCACCCTTGCTTGCCGCATAGGCCGCGTTCGAGGCGCCGATATATCCGCGCCCGGCAATCGAGGCGATGTTTATGATGCAGCCGCTGACTTGCTCGATCATCGGTCGGGCAGCGCTCTGCAGACAGAAGAACACTCCCTTCGCATTGACCCGGTGAATGCGGTCCCAATCTTCTTCCGTTAGCTCCATGATACCTGCACGACGGGTAACGCCGGCATTGTTCACGATGATGTCCAGTCGTCCGAAAGTTTCGATCGTGCGGACTACCATATCTTCGATTTGTTTGGTGTCTCCAACGTCAGTCTCTAGAGCGAGTTCCTTTACATGAAACTCTCCGACTTCGTTCGCGGTGCGTTTGGCGGCGTCACCGTCGATATCGACCGATACAATATGTGCGCCTTCTCTTGCCATCGCGAGCGCGATCGCCTTACCGATCCCGTCGCCAGCACCCGTGATCAACGCTACCTTGTCTTTAAGAAGCATGCGGAACTCCATCGATTTCCCAAGAGGGAGCTAAGGCACCTCTAGTGGTTCGCAATGCCGTAAGCCACAGGCTCAGCAAACGTGGGGGCCGTTTATTGCGCGCGTGACGACTTAGATTGAATTCTCGTTGACGGTAAAGATGGTGGAGGAAAGGTATGAAAGTCGGGATCGACGTAGGCGTATACGGTGCATTGGCGACGCCGGAAAACATACTTGGATTAGCGAAGTTCGCTGAGGAGCGAAACTATCACTCGATCTGGTTGGCGGATCACATCGTTTTTCCGTCGAAGGTTAAATCTCGATACCCCTATAGTCCGACCGGGGATTTTCCGGCACCCGGCACGGATCCCTTGATGGAACCGATTGCGACAATGGGTGTGCTCGCCGGTGCTACAACGAAGCTGAAGATTGGGACCGCCGTTCTTGTGATGCCGTACCGTAACCCGGTACTGCTTGGCCGAATGCTGGCGACCTATGATGTTTTTTCGGGGGGAAGGATCGTTCTTGGAGTGGGCAGCGGATGGATGGAGGAAGAGTTCAAGGCGATGCAGACAGTGGATTTTGCCGCACGCGGCGCGGTTACCGACGACTACATCGATATTTTCAAGAAAGTCTCAGGCGGCGGCGAGGTTGTGCATGAAAGCCCGCACTACAGCCTCGACGCTGTAAAGTGCTATCCGGGATCCGTGCAGCAGCCGCATCCACCGGTGCTGATCGGTGGTGTCTCCAACAGGGCGCTCCGGCGTGTGGCGGAGAAGGGAGATGGCTGGATCTCCGTATCATTGGCCCCTGAGGATATACCCGAGCGGATGGGACGGCTCAGCGATCTCTGCGATCGCAATGAACGCAAGCTCGATGATCTGTGGCTTTGCCACAAGCTTTTCATTTCGATCGGCACGGCGCAGCTGGACTTGGCGGGTGGCCGCAAAATGGGGACTGGTTCGCCGGAAGAAATTACGGAAGACCTCAAGCGGCTTCGAGACCGGGGATACCGGTCAGTAATCTTCCGATATCCCGAATTCAACGCTGCCGAACAGACTCGTCAATTCGACGTGCTGGCCGACAAGATCATGCCGAAGATTTAGCGAATAAAGCGCTTTACGAAATCTCCACCGAGGCCGACTTCCTCGTAGTGTTCACGCGCTGCTTTGACCCGGTCAAATACGTCGGTCGAGCCAACCGTGTTGCCATCCTCGTCGCAATAGAGGAGAGCCCCTGAGTTGTGGAACAGGGTCGTCATCTGGTCACCCTCGTCGACCACCAGCGTGTGTACATCACCCGGCGGCTCGAATAGGTAGCTGCCGGCTGTTGCGACCCAATCGCGTTCGAGATAGCGCCAGCGTCCGTCTATGACGAAACCGTGCACGGGCGCCGGATGGCGGTGGCGGGACACGACGCCGGCTTCTGTGACTTTCGTGATGTGAACCCAGTAGCCCTGGCTGACGTTGTAACAGAGCGGCCGCGACCAACGGCCGGATCCGCCCGGCACCCATACTCGTTCGTCCTCGGGATCGACGCCATCCTTCCAGAACAGCTCGTCCGTCATATCGGGCGGCACGAGGGGGGAATATCGTCGTTCTATTGTATCGGGCATTTTGAAACTCTTCGGTTTTTGGTTCCTTGAGATCAGGCGGCGGCTATACCGGTGATTTTGACGATTTTCCGTTAGAACAAGGAACGGCTCCCCGCGTCCGGCATAACCCCTTCCCCCAATTACTTGGCCTGCCAGGGTCCCGTTGTATTTTTTTTAATAACTAATCTTATGAGTTGCTTGATCAACGTTGAACCGGGGGAGATGACATGGCCGATCTATCGCAAAAGCAGCAGTCGCTCAAGGAGGAGTTTATCAAGAATCGCGGTTATTGGGGAGGTTTCTGGGAAGATGTCCTGCAACTCGATGCGGATTTCTTCTCGGCCTACACGAACTTTTCCTCTGTGCCGGCGAAGACCGGCGCACTCGATCCCAAGGTGCGGGAGTTTATCTATATAGCGATTGACGCATCGACAACGCATCTCTACCTGCCGGGATTGCGCCTCCATATGCAGAATGCGTTAGCGCTAGGTGCGACGCGCGACGAAATCATGGAAGTGCTCGAATTGACCAGCGTGCTCGGCATTCACACCTGCACGCTTGGCGTGCCCATTTTGATGGAAGAGCTGCGCGCGTTGGGACGAGGTGACGAAGTCGACGACGTTGAATTGACGGCAGAGCAGGAGGACATGAAGCAGCAGTTCATTGAGAACCGCGGATATTGGAGCCCGTTCTGGGGCGACTTGTTGCAACTGAGTCCCGACTTCTTCGAAGCCTATTTGGAATTCTC
>DJKK01000144.1 GCA_002434595.1 Alphaproteobacteria bacterium UBA6544
AGGGGATCTCGATTTCGATACGTGGAATGAATATGCCTTGGAGCAGGGTTGGGGGGATGGCCTGCCTCTCTATGCGCCGACCGAGGAGAAGGTGGCAGTCCTTATCGAGACGTGCCGTGGCGATAACCGGCCCTTCGATCCCATGCCGCCGCGACGTGTAGTACCAACCCTACGGAATATTGCTGCGAACGCGGTTATGGCGGGTTGCAAACCGGAGCATTTTCCGGCGGTCGTGGCCGCGGTGCGTGCGGTCCTGGTTCCAGATTACAACCTTCATGGCACGCTGGCGACGACGCATCCTTGTGGCCCAGGGTTGATCCTTAGCGGCCCGGTGCGCACCGCGATCGGCATCAATTGCGGCAGTAATTGTTTCGGGCAGGGAAACCGCGCTAACGCGGCGATCGGCCGGGCACTTCAATTGACCATGCTGAACGTCGGCGGTGGCAAGCCAGGCGAGATGGACCGGTCGACCCAGGGATCGCCCGCCAAGTTCAGTTTCTGCTTTGGTGAGAACGAGGAGGCCAGTCCGTGGGAGCCCTATCATGTGCGGCGCGGATTTGCCGCGACGGATAGTGTCGTCACCGCGACGGCGTCCGAACCGCCCCATAACATCAACGATCACGCAAGCACGACCGGCAAGGGTATCCTGACGACCGTCGCCGGAACGATTTCAGAGACAGGAACCAATCTGATGACCGGGAAGGGCCATTTTACGTTGGTATTAGGTCCCGAACATGCCGCGACCATCCAACGCGACGGATTTACGATTGAGGATATCCAGGAGACGCTGCACGAATTGTCTGCCGTTCCGGTCGAGCGGGTTTCGCCCGAGCAGCGCCACAACTACGAGACCGAGCGCGATCAGCATCCGGTGCGGGGGCGTTACTACCTGACGCCGTCGCCGGCCGATATCCATGTTTTGGTTGCAGGTGGTCCCGGCAAACATTCGGCGTTTATCCCGACCTTCGGATCGACGGAGATCAGTTCGATGAAGATTACCCCATGAGCGAGGACCTGCCGCTACTGCCGGAGGATATGCCGTGGGAAGCGGTGCAGGCGGAACTGGAAGCACTGGACCTCGGTGATGGGTTGCCGCTGGTGCCACCGACATTGGCCCGCTACGAGGCAATGTTGGCAGGACGAGGGTTGCCTGCACAGTCCTTCGGGCACCTGATGCCGTTGATGGGTGAACTGACCCTCGAGGCGGTCGCCTACAATTGCATTCTCGCAGGCTGCCGGCCGGAGGAATTACCTGTCGTTCTAAGTGCCGCCGAAGCCTGCACGGAAGACGCGTTCAATCTTCTCGGTGTTTTGAGTACGACGGGAACGCCGACAGTTGCAGTCTGCGTTCACGGTCCAGCGGTCGAGACGTTGGGCATGAACGCGGGGAGCAATGTGCTGGGTCCCGGTAATCGCGCGAACGCCTGTATCGGACGCGCGGTAAGCTTGATAATGCGGAACGTGGCGGGCGCAAAGCCGGGCATTGCCGATATGGCGACGATGGGCCAGCCGGGAAAGTATACGTTCTGTTTTGCCGAGCGAGCGCATCCTTGGTTTCCGGGCTTGCCGGAACGGCGCGGGTTCGATGGTTCCGAGAGCTGCGTAACGGTCTTCGGCGTCTCCGGCACCGACGAGGTGTTGCCGCGCTCCGGCGGTGATTCACCCGAATCCGTCTTGCAACCGATCGCGGCCGCGATGAACAGCGCGATAGATGTGAGTAGTCTGACGCGAAAGCCAGATCGCAACGAGCAGGTCTTCCTGATGCCACCCGAGATGGCGGATATTCTCGAGACCGGTGGCTGGGACCTGCCGCGCGTGCAGGATTATCTCTTTAATGGCCGCAAGCCATTCGCCTATGACGGTGAGAATGATTTAGATGACCGCCCACTTGCACCGACGCCTGAAGACATTCATCCGATCGTGACCGGCGGGGTCGGCGTCAAGATGACCCACCTGCCACTCTGGGCCGGCGGCACGCGGACGGTGACGCGGGCGGTGCGCTCGCTTTAGGGCTTTCTTGCGAATACCTGCCCTAAGCGATTCGCCAGCAGCCAGTCGTATTCGGCGTCAACGAAACCTGCCCGCTCGAGATAGGCGCAGTATTCGGGGCCACTCGGCACATGGCCGGTGAAGTGGCCCTCGCGGATGGCCTGTACGTGATAGAAGACGGGGTCAAGCGGGCCGGAGCGCTCCTCGTTCAGCATGTATCCGACAATCAGGATACCACCACCACTCGGCAAGGCGTCATAGGCATAGCCGAGGGCTGTCATAACGTCGTCCTCTAGATACCAGTGCAGCGGCGTGATGAAGGAGATCAGATCGCAGTCGTCCGGATGGTCCTCCCGATTTAGGAAATCGCCGGGCTCCGCATTAATCCGAGATTCGAGACCGTGTTGAGCGACAAACTCTCGGGTTACCGGAATGACGTTTGGATGGTCCTTCACGATGACATTGATTCCGTCGTGCCGCTCGCAGGCGGCGATCGCATAGCAGCCGGAGCCTCCGGCGAAATCGAGCCATCGGGTGAAGCGTGAATAGTCGAACCGTTTCGCCAACCTGTGAGCGAGGGCGATGGACGAGTTATAGCCGGCGGTGGTGAACGCCCGCGCGCGTTCCGGATCGTTCAGGTCACCTTCGTAGAGCTTGGAGGGCGGCGGCGCGGAGATCGCATTCTTGATGTTCTCCGTGAATCCGCGCCATTCGTCATACTCGGCGCCGATGGTGAAACGCAGGAAGTCGCCGAAGAAGGTTGGTTTGTCCTTCACGAAAAACCGCTCCACATCGTCGAGGTTGACCGCGCGTCCGTCAACATCGGCGATCAAATCCATTGCCTTGCAGATGATCATAAGACGGTCGGCGACCTCGCGGTCGATGCCGCATTTAGCGGCGACTTCTTCCGGTGTTCCGGCACCGGCGGCGATGGCGCTGAACAGATCGCATTCAAGTGCGGCCGATAGCGCCTGACTCTTTTTGAAGGACATTGCGAGTTCATTCAGCCGCTCGGAACTGCTGCCGATCGTCGGATCGTCCGGTACTGCTTGTGTGGTACGTTCTGTGGTGTCGGATTTGGACATATCCGTCCTTCCTTGTCGCTCGGTTGAATGACACACTATGCGCTTGAGTTGTCGGTGCGTATTTGTCTGAGATTCAGATTTGTGGAATGAATGAAAGCCGTACTATTGCGCCGCCAGAGGTTTTTCCGGAAGGGCGATGGTGGTACCGCTTTTTTTCGTCTTCCAATTCATATCGTGATTCGTGAATCCTTCTGGTTCGACGAATTTGTGGTGAACGTCAGCACCTTCAAAAACCCACTTGAGATAGCCGACCCGCCGTATACAACCATCGTCTTTTTGGAAGGGTGTGATGAAGGCGGTGGTCGGGCACCAAACCAAATCGATTCCGTCATGACTGATGTAGCGATACCGGTGCAGATGGCCGGACGCGACAAAACGAGCATTGTGATCCTTCAGCAATTTCAACAGGCGAGCCCTTGGCTCTGGCAAGGTACTCCACTTGCTTGCGGCTTCGTCGGGGTCCTTTGCGAACAGCGGCTTGTGGGTAAAAAGCCCCAGAGAGCGATCGTTTGCCTCGCGCAAGGATATTTCCAGAAATGTCCATTGGTCTTCCTCGGCCGGAAGGCCGCTGCCAAGGAGTTCGCCGTTGATCCCAATAAGCCGCCACGATTCGATGTCTCGGACGAACCGGTCGTCCCTGAAATACCGTTTCCAGTTGGCGAGCCTTGCATCGTTGACCGGTTGCTTAGGGCGTGGGTTGTCGCCTGGCTCGCCAACATCGTGGTTGCCCGGGACGGCGAGATAAGGAACTCCTAACCGCTCCGCCTCAGCGTGAGAGAACGCGAGGTCCTCCACAACCGCGGGGCCGTTGAATGAGAAGTCACCTGTATTGATAACAAGGTCAGGACCAAGCGCCCGCGCTTCGTCGACGAAAACCTGCCAGTTATCGGTGAAATAGGCGTGTGTCGCACTTAGATGCGTGTCTGACACTTGCAGGACGACAGAGGTCATGTTTCCGTAATTCCAAAGTGTTTCTCCAGAACCCGACCATAGTATGTCGACGTCCTCTCTATGCCCATAGTAGGGTTAAGGAAGCCACACTTGAATTTGGCTGATGTCGTGACCGCACCATGCTTTAATAGGGACACTCCGTCCGCATCATGATGAGTTGAAGATGACCCAACCGCTCCTTTTTACGCCATTCGCGATCCGCGACATTATTCTAAAAAACCGGGTTGTCGTGGCGCCGATGCACCAATACGCGGCGGAAAAGGGCTTTCCGACGGATTGGCACTTGATGAATATTGGGCGGTTCGCGGCGGGCGGCGCCGGATTGGTATTTGTCGAATCGACCAAAGTCGACCGCCGTGGTTGCGGGACGGTTGGCGATACCGGCCTTTGGGACGATAAGTTTATCACGCATTTCAGGCGTCTCGCCGATTTCATCCGGGCGCACGACTCCGTGCCAGCCATTCAGCTTGGCCATTCAGGACGAAAGGCACGTCGTTTTCGCCCCTGGGAAGGGGGGGCTCCTCTGACGGAAGCACCCGAAGGGTGTGATGATTGGGAAGCATGGGAGCTCGTCGCTCCAAGTGCCCTTCCGGGCGGCAAGAGCGACCCGGAACCCCGTGCGCTCAGCAATGCCGAGGTCAAGGACCTGGTCGGTATGTGGGGTGAGGCGGCACGCCGCGTTGCCGAGGCAGGTTTCGATATTCTCGAAATACACGCGGCGCACGGTTACCTAATCCACCAGTTTCTGTCGCCATACGCGAATGTGCGAAACGACGAGTATGGCGGTTCGGAAGAGAACCGGATGCGATTCGCTACGGAAGTTGTCGAAGCCGTTCGTGCTTACTGGCCTGCCGATAAGCCGCTCTTCATGCGCTTGTCCATTGAGGACAATGCGGGTTGGGGGCCGGACGAGAATGTCCGTCTGGCACAACGCGTCGGCCCGATGGGCGTGGACGTCATTGACTGCAGTTCCGGCGGTATGATGGGCAGTCCCGTGGTCGGCAAGGACATGCGCCCGGGCTACAATTACCAGGTGCCCTACGCGGAGAAGCTGAAACGGGAAAGTGGGGTCATGAGCATGGCGGTCGGAATGATCGTCCATGCCGACCAGGCGGAGAAGATCCTTCAGGACGGGCAAGCCGATCTCGTCGCCCTGGCTCGGGAAATTCTTTACAACCCGAACTGGCCGATGGACGCGGCGCGCAAACTTGGACTTGAGCGCGACTTCGAAAGCGTGCCGCCACAGCAGTCTTACTGGCTCGCCAAGCGGGCGCAGTCGATCGAAGATATGGTGCCCTCGACCTATCAGGTCGGGATCGATGGGAAGGGCGGCTCGTCCTAGCGCGGCACCACGTAGCCGATACTCTCGCGATCCCAAGTGTCTTGCGTGATGCCCGCATCCCGCAGGTCTTGCTTGCGTAATTTGCCGGTCGGCGTTTTGTCCAGCTCACCGACGTACTCGATATAGCGGGGCACCGCATAACGCGGCATCCGTTCGACGCACCAATCAAGAATTGAGGTGAACTCGGGCGCGTTACCGGTCGGCACGACACAGGCTTTCACTTCTTCCTCGCCGCCCGCATCCTCATCTCGGACGCCGATTACGCAGCTCTCGGCGACATCGGGGTGGTTGTTGATGACCTGTTCGACTTCGAATGCCGAGATATTTTCGCCACGGCGCCGGATGCAATCCTTGATCCGGTCGATAAAGAAGAGACGTCCATCTTCGTCAAAGCGGCCCGCATCGCCGGTGTGGAACCACATATTGCGCCACGCTTCGACAGTACGCTCTGGCATTTTATAATAACCCGCCATGAAACAAGCGGGCTGTTTTGGGCGGACGACAATCTCTCCGGTCTCGCCACATGGGACTTCTTCGTCAGTATCCGGATCCACGACCCGAACTTCGAAGAAATCTTCCTCCAGGTGGCCCGCGCAGCCGACCATCAGCGGGTCTTCGAGCTTGCCGTAAGCCGGAATATTGCATTCCGTCATGCCATAGGCTTGCATCAGGCGCAGCCCGAAGCGTTGTTCGAAGGCCTCTCCCCACTCTTCCCCGATGGGCACGGCGAGCATCAACCTCAGATGGTGAGCTCGGTCATGCGGGGTTTCGGGCTGGCGGAAGATGAACTCGGGAATTACTCCGAGGCCGTAAGTTAGTGTGGCCTCGCTTTCACGGATTTCGTCCAGCCATGTGGTCGCGGAGAACCGGCGGATGACATGCGCGCTGGTACCGTACATGAGGCAAGATGTGAGCTGAAGCAACAATCCCATAGCGTGGAAGAACGGCATGCAGATGAACATCTTGTCGTCCGGTGTCATCTCAAGCGCCCGACCCGAGCCATAACCGAACAGCAAGCAATGGGCATGCGGCATCAGTGTGCCTTTTGAGGGGCCGGTGGTACCTGAAGTGAACATGATCATGCAGATATCGTGCGGCGTTGGGGAAACGAGATCGCCATCGCGCGCCTGGGTCGCTAGCAGCTGTGTGAATGGAATGCCCGTGGTGTCTGGAAGCGGTGCGCCGTGACCCTCTATGGATACAGTCGTCTCGATCGACAG
>DJKK01000351.1 GCA_002434595.1 Alphaproteobacteria bacterium UBA6544
ACGGAATGGCCCGCCAGCACCATTTTGATGGCGAGCAACGACCCGTAAGAAGCGCCCAGAATAAGCGTGTTGTATTTTTGACCCATCACTTCCTCCCCGGAAATCCCCAATTCGCACGTTTCAGACCGAACCGAATGCCGGTTCGTTCCGCCGTGTTCTCGAGAATTTGCCCGGTTTGGCCGCGCAGGGTCAAGCTCTCGTATACAAAAGACCTGAGCTTTTCGATCGATCGGCTACCAGTAAGCTAGCCTGCCCTACTCGATCACGACGAAGGTGCGGATCTCAATACTCTCACGGGGCGGCGCGCCAGCAGAATTCGGCAGATCAAACGCACCGTGCGGCGTGAAATGAGCGCGCTCGTCATCCACACTGTCCCATCCCTTGATGAGCAGTACTTCGTCACGTGCCATTTCAGACGCGTAGTACCACCGCTGCCCCGTACCGTGTGCCACGTGGTAGATCTCTCCAACGCGGTCGGGGAAAATCTGATCGGTTGCGACCAGCTCATCCGTCGCAATGCTAGAGGCGTCTGCCAACGCCAAGGGTGAGCGCTTAACCGGTCCATTTATTGGCCGCCACACATTGATCTGCAGGATATGGGCATCTGCCGCGACAAGACGATTATATTCCGCATCGCCGAGAACGCCTTTTGCACGTTGCGGACCGCTCTTGACCGTGTAGTCGACATGGACCCGGGTCGCGGGTCCTCGCAATCCGTCAGGATTTGTCGCACCGCTTTCGCCGTCGGAACGCCGCGTCGCATCAAAGATCGCGACTTGGCTGGCACCGAAGCGTTCACGCAGCATCGCCTTGATCTCTGAATAGTAGTCACCTTCTACAGCCGTAACGTCATACAGATCGTCAACCGCCGTCGGCTGCACCAAGAGCTCGAATCCCTGCTCGTCGATCGAGAGTTTGTCGGCGATCGGCCGCATGTCGGCCACGGAAACGACACGCTCTTCGATCTCGAAGAAGACCTTGGGATCACCCCCGGTCAACGCTGAGCTGTGAAAGATCGGCTTAGTTTCCTGCGGTACGATAAAGCTAAGCGCGCCGTTCACGCTCGGCAAGGACGCCCCATCTGGGGAAACGGTTTCTGGCTGGATCATTTTTCAAGTTCCTCGACACCTGGTCTGCGGCTTCCAAGCGCGCGTTCTGTCGCCCCTAAGATGGCCCAACTCAGGTATGAATGCGACCGAGTTGTCTTCGAATTCAGATTAGGTATTCTTAACTGAAAACTGGCTATACCCCGTCGCTGTCTCGGTAGCGTTCCTTCAGTTTCCGCATACCACCGATCCAGCGGTCGTAGTCGCCTGTCTTTCGCTGGAGATAATCCAGCACGACCGGGTGCGGCAAGATCAGGAATTCCTCGCGGTCCATGGTTTCCACCACGCAATCTGCCAGCTCTTCGGCCTCGATCATGCCGTCGAGTGACGCGACGCCGCCCTCGCGCCCCTGAGTCATCGCCGTGCGTACAGCCTGGGGTGCCAATACCGAAACCTTGACGCCGCGTGTCCCATATTCAATCGACAACCATTCCGCTAACGCGACCGCTGCGTGTTTAGTGACAGCGTAGGTGGCTGAGTTTACGTGGGAGAGCAGTCCCGCTGCCGAGGCGGTATTGACGAGATAACCATCGCCTCGCGCCGCCATCTTGGGCGCAACCGCCCGAGCCGCATAGACATGCGCCATAACATGAATATCCCAGTTCTTCTGCCAATCGGCATCCGGCACGTCCTCGCCCCCCAGCCAGGCAATACCGGCATTCGAGCAGAATATGTCGATCGGACCGATCTCTGTTTCCGTCCGTTCGACAAGTGTCTGAATATCACCTTCGCGCGATACGTCCGTCACAACCGGCAATCCACCGATCTCTTCGGCAACGGCGATCAACGCCTCTTCCTGGAGGTCGGCGACAGCAATGCCGGCCGCGCCTTCCGCCTTGAACTTACGTGCCATTGCGCGGCCGATGCCGCTTGCCGCACCAGTAATCACCGCAACCTTATCTTCGATTTTCATTTCCCATCCCTCCGGAATCTGACTATGACAGTCTAGACACATAGCTATCGAAAAGCATCCGACCTTCAAGCGATGCATGCGATCCCAAACATCCTTCAAACCCATATGTTAACTGGAGACGAAAATACACCGATCGGAGAAGACGCCGTGAAAATTTCCGGCTACAAGGCCAACGCACTCAACATTCCGGAAGATGATCCACTTGCAAACATGCCGGACGATACCGTCCACAATCTACCCGGTTGTCATACTACGCCTTCGCAAGAACACCGGAGTCGAAGGTCTTGGCGAGACATTTTAAGGTGGCGCGATAACGGTCAGCCTGAGGGTTGCCGTGGAAGAATTGTCGAATCTTATGATCAGCGAAGGTCCCTCAATATCTGACACATGGCCAGCAAGTTACGCAAGGTTGCCAGAGATGCATAGTACTAGCGCGCATCAAGCGACGACATGCCGGGTCGGTCATCATGAGAGTTTGAATTAGCGAAATGGAAGAACACACAAACGACGTAGCCACGCACTACGCCCGGGACAGCCTGATCCAAAGCATCCTCGACGGCTTGCGCGCGGACGGCAAGGACCTCGATGCCCTCACCATCGACGACTTGCAGATGGTGGACGAATTCCACACGCGCGGTCGCCAGACAACGACGGAAGTCGTTGCTTTGACGGAATTTTCCCCGCACCACACGGTCATCGACTTGGGAAGCGGTATTGGCGGGCCGGCGCGCTACATTGCGCATACCATCGGATGCCGGGTCAGCGGAATTGACCTGACAACGAGTTTTGTCGCAACGGCTAATAAACTCTCGGAACTAACGGGCCTCGCCGGTCTCGCTCGCTTCCAAGTTGCCAGCGCCCTCGATACGCCTTTCGACGACGATACCTTCGACAGGGCGGTGACAATCCAGATGCAGATGGGTATTGCCGACAAGGATGCCTTCTACCGCGAGGTCTTCCGTATCCTGAAGCCCGGTGGTGC
>DJKK01000160.1 GCA_002434595.1 Alphaproteobacteria bacterium UBA6544
GTTCGTTCAGGGGTTGGGGGGCGACAAACGTTTTTCGTCCTTCAAACCCGGAACAGTCGAGTTCGAGCATCATTTTCCGTTCGCTCGACGGAATTGTATCCAATCGTGCCATATCGAATCGCTCCTTGTATCAAATTAGCCGGTGGGGGTCCGCGCGCCCGCTATCCGGTCCATATTTTCTTTTAGAAATTGTATTCCGTTCATTTTGGGATGACAGCCGCTATGACCGACCCGCTTTTTCAGCCGCTCACCATCCGGAACGTCACCTTCAAGAACCGGATCATGAGCACGAGTCACGCCTGCGGTCTGGAAGAAGGGGGCATGCCTAAGGAACGCTACCAGCGCTATCACGAGGAAAAGGCGAGAGGCGGGATTGGGCTCACCATGTTCGGCGGATCGTCGAATGTCGGACCGGACTCACCGTCGGTCTTCCAGCAACTCTATGTCGGCGATGACGAAGTGATCCCCTATCTGCAGCAGTTCTCAGAGCGGGTGCACAAGCATGGTGCGGCCATCATGTGCCAGATCACCCATCTCGGCCGGCGTGGCGAGCCCTATGCTGGTCACTGGTTGCCGACGATCGGACCTTCGCCCATACGCGAGACGCTCCACCGGAGCTTCCCGAAGGAAATGGACGACGACGATATCGCCCGTGTGGTCGCAGCCTATGGACAGGCCGCCCGGCGCTGCAAGGAGGGTGGACTTGACGGCGTAGAGTCTCTCGGCAACTCGCACCTGATCGGCCAGTTCCTGTCGCCTGTAACCAACAAGCGGACGGACGGCTACGGCGGGGCGCTGGAGAACCGCTGCCGTTTCGGTTTGATGGTCTTCGAGGAAATTCGACGGCAGGCCGGTGACGACTTCCTTGTCGGATTCCGGTGCGCGGTCGACGAAGCGATGGCGGAAGGGTTGTCTCAGGACGAGTGCATCGAGATCGCGCATGTCTTTGAGCGCTCCGGGTTCATTGATTTCTTCAACGGCAACTACGGGCGTATGGACACGTTGCTGGGGCTCGCCGTCGACAATATGCCTGGGATGGCATCGCCTATAGCGCCGTGGCTGAAATCCGTTGGCGCTTTTAAACGGGAAGTGAGCCTGCCCGTATTCCACGCCGCTCGCATCACCGATCTTGCGACCGCCCGTTACGCGATCAGTGAAGGGTTGTTGGATATGGCGGCGATGACACGGGCGCATATCGCCGATCCGCATCTCGTCAATAAGTTGGCCGACGGTCAGGAAGACCAAATTCGACCATGCGTTGGGGCGACACATTGCATGTCGCCACAGCGGCCGGTCTGCCTGCACAACGCGGCGACGGGCCGGGAGGTAAAGATGCCCCAGGTCGTCGCCCGGGCCGAGAATCCCGGCCGCCGTGCCGTTGTCGTCGGCGGTGGTCCGGCCGGTCTCGAAGCGGCACGCGTTCTCGGCGAACGTGGGCACCATATCGTGCTGTTCGAAGCGGCGCCAAGGCTCGGCGGCCAAGTTCTGCTCGGCGCCGAGGCGAGTTGGCGGAAAGATCTCTCAGGTGTCGTTGACTGGCGCGCAGGGGAAGTGGACCGACTAGGAATCGATGTCAGGACCAGTCACTATGCAGAGCTGGAAGACGTGCTGGCGGAAGATCCTGAAATCGTCATCGTGTCGACCGGCGGCGTGCCGGACATAGACTGGCTGGACGGTGTCGAACACGCGACCAGTGCGTGGGACTTCCTGACCGGAGGCGGTGCGGTGGGTGAGCAGGTTCTCGTCTACGATGGCACCGGCCGCCACCCCGCGTTGCAATGCGCCGAACGAGCAGCGACGGCGGGCGCGGACGTACAGCTTGTCTGTATCGACGGTGAGATTGCTGTAGAACTGACGTACGCCGAGCGGGCGATCTGGAAGCAGAAGGTCTATGAGGCTGGTGTTACGATGACACAAGACCATCGATTGCTGCGGATCGCCAAGACCGGCAACCGTTTAACGGCGACTTTTGCCAACGAGGCGACTGGAGCCATGGTGGAGTATCCTGCAGACCGGGTCGTCGTTGAGCACGGAACGATCCCGGTGGATGATATCTACCAGGCGCTTCGTGGGGATTCGGCCAATAACGGCGTAACCGACCTTGACGCCCTACTATCTGGAAGGCCGCAATCTCAGGGGGCCGGGTTCGAACTTCACCGTATCGGCGATGCGGTTTCCAGCCGTAACATCGCCGCGGCTGTCTACGATGCGCTCAGGCTGTGTCACGTGATGTAGAGGCGGCCGTATTTGCCTTTTCGAAAGGGAAAAAATGAGCAAACCGCCACTGGAATTCGATCACGTCCACCTGATCGCCGAGGATCCGAAGAAGACTGTCGAATGGTATGTCGAGATATTGGGGGCCGAAGTCACGGCGGATACAGTTGCTCGCGGTGCGCCGCAAATCTTCCTTGAGATCGGGGGCAAGATCGTCATTGTCCGAGGCAAACGTCCGGGAGAAAACCCGACTCCTGCGAAACCGATCCGGCAGTATCCGGATTTCTCAAGCCACGATGAATGGGGAACGGATCATTTCGGATTTCTGTACCGTGGCGACTTACGGGCATTCTGTGATGAGCTCCGCGCGAAAGGCGTTGTTTTCCCGGTCGAGCTGAAAGAGGGCGTAAACGGCAGCGCGCTCTGTTACATTTCCGCGCCTGATGGCGTCAGTATCGAATTGATGCAGTGCTGAGGATGCCATGATTGAGACACCGGTCATACCGCGCGTTTCCGAGACCGACGGTGCTGGTCATATTAATAACACCGTTATCCCAATCTGGTTCGAGGGTGGCCGCACGGAGATCTTCCGTCTGCTGACTCCCGATTTGCAGTTCCGCAACTGGCGCGTTGCATTGGTCAACATGAACGTCGACTACCTGGCGCAAACCTACTTTCAGGAAAGGGCGTTGGTGCGGACGTGGGTTGCCAAGGTCGGCAACAAGAGCTTCACGCTCGACGAAGAACTGTGGCAAGGTGACCGGCTCTGTGCGCGTGGCACGGCCACTTACGTATATTTCGACTATCATGCGCAGGAGGCCCAACCGGTGCCCGCAGAAGTCCGCCGTGCACTGCAGTCGCACATTCGTTGAAAGGAAAAATTTTAGGGAGGAGCGCTTGTCATCAGCATTTAAGATTTAGGTGTCGGGATAAAGGCGGGGGATATACCTAAGACCTTGAAGCAATTTGGTAAGGTGCAGCTGAATATGCGCCAGACCCAAGAGGGAATTGGACTGGGTCTGCCTCTATCAAAAGGCTGACGGAACTGCATGGAGGTCGCCTGGCGATTGACAGCGCGGTCGGCGCCGGTATCACGGTCACTCTGATTTTTTCCCCTGAGCGAACCCTGTCAATCTCCTCCTGATCCATTCGATCAATAGTCCCTCAATTAGCATTTGTCCGGACGAATTTGCGGACAATATTACTCGCAAGGCTCATGTCGCACGGCTGAGATTTAGGTATGAGGGAAAAAATAATGCGCCAAGTTCACTTCGTCGCGTTCCTGCAAGCACAGAATTGTACCACATTGCCGGCGTCTTGGCGACATCCCGACGCGCGGACCGATACATACTCGCCCGAATATTATCAGCATATCGCGCGTGTCCTCGAAGAAGGCAGATTCGATGTCGGATTCTTTGATGACCGCTTGGCCATGCCTGACATGTATGGCGGTGATCATGCGGAAACGGTGAAGAACGGAATTCGCTGCGTGAAATTGGACGCGGTGACATGTCTTATGAGCATGGCCGCCGTCACCAAGCATCTGGGCCTGGGAGCGACGTATTCAACGACATATTACGAGCCGTTCCATGTCGCGCGCCTGTTCCAGACGGTCGACCTGATGACCAAGGGGCGCGCCGCTTGGAATGTGGTCACGTCGGTCAACGATAACGAAGCGAAGAACATGGGAAGAGAGGTTCACACCGCCCATGATCTCCGCTACGACGAAGCCGACGAATTCATGGAGATAGTGCTCGGGCATTGGGACAGCTGGGACGATGATGCGATCGTCGTCGATAAAACGAACAACGTTTATGCTTATCCCGACAAAGTTCGCCGGATCGACTTCGAAGGGAAGTTCATGTCTTCAAGGGGACCATTCACCGTGCCGCGGACGCCGCAAGGCCATCCCGTTGTTATCCAGGCCGGCATGAGCTCGCGGGGCCAGGAGTTCGCCGCACGCTGGGGTGAGTTGTTGTTTGTCGTCTATCACGATCTGGAGGTTGCGCAGAAGCGTTATAAGAAGCAGAAGGAGTTGACGGCGGCGGTCGGTAGAGACCCAGAAGGCATGAAGATCTGCAGTCTGTTCTATCCGATTACCGCGGCGACGAAGGCTGAAGCAGAGGACAAGGCAGCTGCTTATGAGAAGTTGCCCAATGAAATGGATCAACTGCTGTTGCTCTCTGAGGCGCTGAATTTCGATTTCGCCTCGAAGGGCATCGATCAGCCTTTCACTGATGAAGAAATTGCTGGCATCTCTGGTATGCAGACCATGCGTGACCGTGTCGTTGTGGAGGAAGGCATAAAGAACCCGACGCCGCGTGACTTCATGCAGGTGACTGGGCGCGGATTGTTGCGGAATGCCTGGGTCGGCGGGCCGAAAGAAATTGCGGATCAAATCGAGGAGTGGTGGTCTGGCCGGGCCTGTGACGGCTTCGTCATCGGGCCGACGCATCAGCCCGGTAGCTTCGAGGATTTCGTCCAGCACGTCATTCCCGAGTTGCAGAAGCGAGGAATATACCGCACGGAGTATTCGGGTCCGACCTTACGCGATCACCTTGGAATCGCGCGGCCCGAGATTGGAGATTGGCGCCATGATGCGGCTGCGGCGGAGTAGCCGAAATACCTAAAACTCGGCCTTGCGGGCACGATTGGAATGACCGCTCCGAAACCATTTTCTATCGCCATATCCGATGAGGTCCTGCAGGATCTTCGGGGTCGCCTCGAGAGAACTCGATGGCCCGATCAGCCCGATGATGCCGTTTGGGCCTATGGCGCAAATCTCGACTACATGCGGCGGCTCATCGAGTATTGGCGGGACCAATTTGATTGGCGTGCGGCAGAAATACGGATCAACGCTTTCCCGCAGTTCACGGTACCTATTGCGGCTGCGAACGGAGAGCTGATCGACATCCATTTCACTGCT
>DJKK01000135.1 GCA_002434595.1 Alphaproteobacteria bacterium UBA6544
CCAACAAGACACAAACGGTCGCCCGCCGAAAGCGACAGGGCGGCGCCGTCGAGCAGCGTCGGCCCGCCGAAGGTCAGGCGGATATCGCGCAGGATGAGGATAGGTGGCGGCATGGGCGCGACTTTACAAATCGAAGGACCGCTTGGCCACTTCGATTGGTGCTGTAAACTCCGTCTCATGGAATAGAGCCCAAGCGAGCGGAATATGAGTGAAACTGCACTGCCGGCATTTTCCCTGAAAGGGCGCACCGCCCTCGTCACCGGTGCGGGGCGCGGCATCGGTCGCACCCTGGCGCTCGGGCTCGCCGAGGCCGGAGCGGATATCGTCGCCATGAGCCGGTCCGCCGAGGAACTCGATGCGGTAGCCAGCGAAATCAAAGAGCGGGGCTGCGAGGCGTCCACGGTGGTTTGTGATGTAACGGAGACGGAGGCGATGCGGGTCGCCATCGCCGGCCTACCGAAGCTCGACATCCTGATCAACAATGCAGGTACGAATATCCCCGAACCTTTTCTTGATGTCAGCGAGGAAAGCCTCGACACCTTGTTAACCCTAAATGTGCGGGCGGCGTTTCTGGTGGCGCAGGCGGCCGCGCGGCGCATGCTCGACGATCCGGGCCGTGAGACGCGCGGCGGCGCTATCGTCCACATCTCCTCTCAGCTTGGGCACGTGTCCCTGATCGACCGCAGCGTCTATTCGATGACCAAGCATGCGGTCGAAGGCATGAACAAGGCGATGGCGACGGAGCTTGCGACGAAGGGGATCCGCGTCAACTCCGTGGCCCCGACATGGGTGGAGACGCCGATGACCGGCCCGGCACTCGCGGACCCGGCCTTCCGGGAGTTTATCCTGTCCTGCATCCCGATGGGTCATCTGGCGCAGATGCGGGATATTACCGGCGCCGTGGTGTTTCTCTGCTCGCCCGCGGCGGCGATGATCACCGGTACGAGCCTGCTGGTCGACGGTGGCTGGACCGCACGCTAGTGCGGCGAAACCCTTTCGATAGTCTGTGTCGGAATGCCGCTCGCCGGCCTATCCTTACTGAGAGATCTTTCAGGCACAGGGCAGCGATATAACGAACTGCAATCACTATCATGCGCGATGGGGAACCGGCGATCAATTTGGCGCGGCGAACCTGCTGTCGGCGGAGAACACGCTCGCGGTACTCTCCAGTGTGACGGAAGGACGGACCTACGATCTCAGCCAGGTCATCGAGATGGGCGTGCCGCGGATCCGGCCCGTGCAGTCTCCCTATGTGATTCACAGCGGCGCCACCGCTTCAAACGGCATCAAACGCCGCAGGGAAATGGGCGCGGAAAACGAGGCAGGGTCGAACCTCGAGCGGATCGAGATGACCGTCCATGTCGGAACGCATATCGATGCGCTCGGTCATTTCACCAAAGGCGACCAAATGTACGGCGGGCGCAGCGCACAAGACGAGGTCGGCGACTTCGGCCTCCACAATCTTGGAATCGAACATGCCCCGCCGATGATCTCCCGCGGAGTCTGCATCGACGTCTCGGGCCTCGACGGCGGCGACCATCTCGAGGCCGGCCGGGCGGTCGCGCGCAACGATCTGGGGCGCATGCTGGAGAACAGTGGCGTGGAACTGCGCCCGGCCGACGCCGTTTGCATTCATACGGGATGGGGACGTTTCTTCGTGACGGACAATGACAAATACGTCGGTGGCGAGCCCGGGATCGAGCTTGGCACGGCTGAATGGCTCACGGGACAGGACGTGCTCGCTATTGGGTGCGACAACATGGCGGTGGAGGTTTTGCCGGGCACGGACCATCCCAAGACCATGATGCCGGTCCATCAACACACTCTGGTCGAAGCGGGGGTCTACCTCATCGAGAACCTGGTGACCGAACACCTCGTTCGGGACGGCGTCTCGACGTTCTGCTTCATCCTGCTGCCAGTTAAGTTCAGGGGAGCCACCGGATCACCGGTAATGCCGGTCGCACTCATCTAGCGTCCACAAGCTCACGCAAGGTATCTAGTTTCGCGGACCAGTAGTCTTTGCGACAAGCCATTATGACCACAGCTATTGCCCTCGGCCAGATGGTCGGCCCGGTACTCGTCAGCGTCCTTCACGACATCTATACCGGATTTGGGCCCGCACTAATGTCAACATGGGGAGCGGTTCTGGCCCTGACCATTTTGCTGGCTTCGTCCTCTTACAAGCCGCTGGCGACCGAAAGGACGCCTCTTCACCGAGATGCATCCCACTAAAGTCTGCTGACAATATCCGCATTCGTCCTAACTCAGATACCAGGAGCCGCTCTGAGGGAGGGAAACGATATGCGGAATATGCGAACCTTGACGGACGCGCAACGCCTGCAGTGGGAAACGGACGGCTATATCGTCCTGGAAGGCGCGCTAAGCCCGGACGAGGTTGCGTTCTTCAGCGACGAACTCGACGAGGTCCGTAAACAGCCAGGGTATGAGCCGCGCCCAGGCGAGCTGCCGCGCGGCCATTACGGCTGGGTCGATCACGCCGACGATCTCGATGCGGACGGGTTCATGGACCGGCGCGACCTGTTGCCCTATCACAAAGCGTTCCGCGACCTGATCGACAAGCCGGAAATCTTTGACCTCGTCGTCGACATCATGGGGCCGTATATCCTGTTTAGTATGTCACAGGCGATCGTGCGCGCCTCGACCGACATCTTCCCGGGGTACACCCATACCGACGGCGGCGAAGGTCTGCGGCGCATCCGCGTGTCCGAAACGAGCCGACCGATCGCGATAAAGGCTATGTATCTGCTGTCCGATGTCGAGGGCAGGGACGCTGGCAATTTCACGGTGTTCCCGGGCAGTCATCTTCGACGCTTCCCAGAAGACAATTCCGAATTGAACCCGCATACGCCGGGCGCCGTACAGCTCGAGGGCAAGGCGGGCGACTGTTATCTCTTCAGTCATTCGCTCTGGCACGGTCCCGCACCGAACCATTCGGGTCAGGGACGCAAGACCTTGCTCTATAACTATTGCCAGATGTTCGTGCGCGCCTACGATCTCGGGCAGGTACCGCACGACATCGTTGAGAAATGTACTCCACGCCAGCGCCGATTGCTCGGCGACCTCGGTTATGAGTTCCGGCCAGGTTCGTATTTCTATGTGCCGGAGGATCAAAAAGAGGTGATTTACGGGACCGCGGCCTAAAGAGCGGGGGAGGAAAGAACCATGAATGACCTGCTGATTAAGGACGTTGAAATTTACGACGGGATGGGCAGCGGGCCGGTCAAAGACAATGTCTGGGTCGAGATCCTCTGACACCAGGAAGTAACGCGGACATGGTCTTGTTCGATCCCGCAACAATTGGCGTGGGTGCCCCGCAACGCTTGCCTGGCCTGCCGGTCGGCGGCCCACGGACCATTCGCAAACCGGTCGATATTCACGGTGTGTGGATAAACGGGACCCAAGTGCATAACGGAAGCGACTATATCTCGCATCAAAAGGGACCGGGCCAAGTACTGCGCGATTTCGCTGCTTAGAGGTTTATCGCCTAACCGAGCTGGCGGGCCAGACACTCGCATAGCGCATCGCTGCTCGCCGGGTCGACGTCGAGATGCGTGACGACCCGAATCCTGCGTTCTCCGAAGGCACCGATGATCACACCTTCCTTCAGCAGAGCCGCTTCGATTTCCGGAGCACTCGGCGCGTCCTCAGCAACGTTGAAGATGACGATATTGGTGTCCGCCGGCAGTACAGCGGATACGCCCGGCAGCTGCGCGATTCGTCTTGCAATACCAGCCGCCAGCGCGTGATCCTCGGCAAGTCGGTCGACATTGTAGTCGAGCGCATAAAGGCACATTGCGGCGAGCACACCTGACTGACGGAGGGCCCCCCCGGAACGCTGCTTGATCCGCCACGCCCGGGCAATGAAGTCTTTCGTGCCCGCCAACACCGCTCCGACCGGAGCACCGAGGCCTTTTGAGAAATCGATCCAACAGGAATCATAACCGGCGGCGAGGCGATCCGCCGCCACACCCAACTTGATGGCCGCGTTGAGCAGGCGCGCCCCGTCCATATGGGTGGCGAGCCCCGCTTCCTTTGCAGTGTCCGCGACACCGTCGAGCGTTTCCAGCGGCCAGACCGCACCGCCCGCCATATTCGCGGTCTGTTCGACTACGACGAGGCGGCTGATCGGCGCATAGCGCGAGAGGGGACGGATCGCGGCGACGACCTGATTTGGTTCGAAGACGCCATTGGTTCCGTCCAGCGGTTGCACCATCACACCGCTTATCGCTGCCGGCCCTCCGGTCTCAAAATTAATCAGGTGACAGGACCGCTCACAGATCACTTCGTCTCCCGGCTCCGTATGCACGCGGATTGCAATCTCGTTGCACATGGTCCCGGATGGCAGGAATATAGCGGCTTCCTTGCCGAGCAGAGCCGCCACCCGCTCACAGAGAGCAAGCGTCGTTGGGTCTTCGTCTTTCTGCTCGTCACCGACTTCGGCCGCCAAGACGGATTCCAGCATGGCCCGGCTCGGCTTGGTCTTAGTATCCGAATAGAAATCGTGCATGCGTCTCCGTCTCCTCTCGATATCCCGGCTTGAACTCAAGCAATGGGATCAACATAGCCCGGGTCGTCGACATTGACGTCCGACCCGCATTCTCCAATGCGGACAAACATGTAGTGGCAATCTTCCTCGCCGTCGATAATATGAGATCGATGAATCACATCGCGCCAAAAGCCGCATAATCGCTCGGACCCATGGTGAAGGATTTTTCGCCTGTCTCCCCCCAATCGACCCAAATTGTGCCGGCGAGCATTTACATGATGCTGTCGGAGTCGGCGTGGTAATGCAATTGGCTGGGGATGTTCTTCGCGGTCACCGTGCATTCACCAACTCACAGGCCACACGGATTGAATGTGGTGCGCCAGTTTTGTCCCGGTATGTTAGACAGATTGTTACCGCCTACGAGGATGATGTCGTCGTCGAAAAGGCTCTCACGCATGGGAATTTCCAAAGGGATATCTCTCCGACAGCACAGCAGACTTCGAATTGCCCCTCCGAAAGGGCCAATTTGCATAGATCATGGGCACCGTTGGATGCGGTGGCACACGATCTACTTCTAGGATGAACCAGGGAAGCATTAAACATGCCGAGAGTTGCCGAAAGTTTTGATCCACAAGCCACCGAATGGCGGCACATTACCGACCCGGACGAAAAGACGTTTCTGATCGATTTTGAATACAGCCTTCTCGGTTACGATGCTGAGAACGGGCGTCTCGATATGTTACTCCGCTTTCCGGACAATGGCGGTCATTGCCATCGTCATCGGCATATTGCGGCAACAGCTACCTTGGTTCTCGAAGGCGAGCAGCACGTCACGGAGACTCTGCCCGACGGATCGACAAAAACCGTCGTACGCAAGAAAGGTGACTACGCGTTGGCGGAATCAGATGCGACGCCACATATGGAACGCGGCGGACCGGAAGGCGCCACAGTACTTCTGTCGATGTCCGCACCGGACGGCAGGCTTTTCGAATATTTCGACGAGGATATGAACAGCATCCGGATCCTGACCATCAAGGAATACGTTCAAGCCTGGAACAAGGGTTCCGTTCCCGGATCAGTCGAAAGACCCGAATTCAGCGCGGCTTAGATTGCCAGGTCCTTGATGAAATAGTCCTTGATGACGCTGTCAACGGTCGCGTCATTGAAACGGAAATCTTCCTCCAATCCGTTGAACGGCTTATACCGGAACCTCGGCTCATCTGGGTGCGCCTGTTGGCGGGCGTCGATGGCAACCTGGATCACGGCGGAACGTTCGAATATGCGCCGCTCGTCGTAGCAGACATTGTCACCTTCCATCGCCAGCGCGGCCTTTGCGCCGAGCACGGAGGAGCGGCGATGGAAGCCGAAGGTCAGGGAAATTCGCATATCCGGTGACGAGTTTGCGAAGGAACCGTGGAGCATCTGGCGATTTACGATCGTGACATCGCCGGCGTCGCATACGAGTGGCACCGCATCCGGTATTTGTTCGCTACCGCCATTTTCAGCAACCAGCGCCTTGATATCAATCTTGCCCCGTTTGTGCGAGCCCGGAACCACCCAAAGGCAATTGCCGAGCGTAGAGGGATAGAGCTGGACCTGGAAATTGAACCCGTGAATTCCCGGGTCCCAATCGGGTGAATCCCAATGCGTGACCCCGTCCTGATGCCAGGAGACGGAGCCGCCGAGCCCCGGCTGTTTGACGAATATGGCGTCATTAAAGGGCACGAAATCCTCGCCGTTGATCGCTTCCGCGACTGCGAGGAGCCCTGGATGACCGTAGAGGCAGAGACCGGAGGGCATCGACCGGCACATCGAATACATCAGGAAGACCACATAATCTGGCGCATCCGCGTCCGGTGTTGGCTGCGCCATCTGCGTCGGATGCCGTCCTCCCAGGATTTCCGTTCCACCCCAAGGGTCCGCCAACGGTTTCGCAAGCCTGTAGGGGATACGGGGGTAGTCGAGTCCAAGCGCCGGACGCCCCTTGGCGTCGACCTTCGCATCTGGAGCGACAGGTGCCCGTTCGATCATCTCAAGCGCGTCGGTCCTCAGATCCGCGATCTCATTCGGGTCGATTACACCCTCGAATATATAAAACCCATTCTCCCGGAATCGACGGAGGATCTCCGGGTCGAGCTTGCCGTCCTCTCCCAAAACAAGCGGACCCCTATTTCCGATCGCATGTTCGCGATCGCGCCCGGCCTCGCCATAGTCCCGCAAATTCTGCGCATGTGCGTCGCGTGAGAGTGTCACTGCGTCATTCATCCCGCTCTCCTTCAGTCCCGGAATATTATCGCAATTCGGCGACCTGCCCAACCTACCCTCGAATCTCCTGCGGATCGTAAGAAGCACCCTGTCCTCCATAGCCGCCATCGACGTTTAAAATCGTACCCGTAGTCCAGATGCATTCGTTGGATGCAAAGAATAGCGCGGCATTCGCGACCGCTTCCACCGTCCCGTAGTCGCCCACGGGAATGCGCTCCGTATAGGCGCGTTTGCGGGTCGGTCCGTGATGACTGAGGCCGGTCTCGATCGGGCCAGGCGCGATGGCGTTGACCATTACGCCTTGGCCCGAGAGCTCGGTCGCCAGAACCTTGCAGATATGCATGGCCGCAGCCTTCGAAGCGCCGTAGGCCGCTCCGCCCATATTGCCGCGTTGACCCGAAATCGACCCGATCTGGATGATCCGGCCACCACCGGCGTCCACCATTCGGCGGGCCGCCGCCTGCGCCGTCAG
>DJKK01000229.1:0-4392 GCA_002434595.1 Alphaproteobacteria bacterium UBA6544
CGACTATCCGTGGACGCCGGACCCGCTGCGGATCATCTCGTAGGCGTGAGCCTGCGGCACTATATCAGTGAGCTCGAGACACAAATGCGCCATGCCGCAGCCGATCTCGAATTCGAAACCGCCGCCATGCTGCGTGACGAGATTGGGCGTCTCGAAGCCTACGATCTTGAGATGCCTGCGAATTCCGTCCCAGTAAATACGGAGATCGCGGCGACCATCCAGGGCGTGCCTAACGCCCTCGCCCCAAAAGCCAAGAAGACCTACGGCGCCCAGCATCGGGACAAGAACAAAGGCCGGCGCGCTCGGCGCGGTCCCGGTCGGATGGTCTAGCAAATTCACCCGACTGCGGCATTCACCAGCCGGGTTTGATTTCGGAGTGCATCGGAAATTTGGCGATTCCGCTAAGCTCAGTATATTCTATGATAAAAGACCGCGGAAGAGGCGGTCGACGCCTGTCTTAAGTCGAGGAGAGTAACCCCATGTCTTATACACTCGAACAATTCGCTGCCGATATTCACGAAATACTTAGGATCGACCCCGGCCAAGGCGGTCAAGAGAAGGTCTTGGACTATGTCCGCAAGGCCCTGAAGGATAAAGAATTTGTTGCCACCAACGTGCCGGAAAACCTGCCGGAAAATCGTAACGTCATCTACCAAGATGAAAAACTCGGTTTTCTGATCTGCGCGCACAATAATCCAGGCGCGAAAAAGGGGTATCCGCACGACCACGGCTCGACCTGGGCGATCTACGGCCAAGCCGTCGGCGAGACCGAGATGACCGATTGGAAGATCGTCGAGAAAGGCGACAGCCCCCGCACCGCGACGAAGGTCGAACTCGACAGGAGCTATCATCTAAAGCCGGGCGACGCGCACCTTTATCCCGCAGGCGCCATCCATGCACCGATGCGCGACGGACCGACCCGCCTGATCCGGATCGAGGGTGCGGATACGGAAAAACTCGAGCGGACACGAATCGAGCCGGCGTAAGGTCACACAGCCCGGACGGGATGCCTAATTTGGAGCATCTTACCTGATTTTCACCATCAGCATTAGGGGAATGGCGGAGAACGCTGCCAGGGCATAAAGCGCAAAAGAATTCGCGTACCCGACCATCAGCGCTTGGCGTGTCACCTCCGAGCCCAGTGTTGCCAACCCCTCTCTCGACTCGAACGACCAGAGGCCCATCAATTGCGGATAGCGGGCGATATCGGTGAATGCGCTAACATTCTCCGCGAGCTCAGAGTAGCTAATCTTTCCAGTGCGCGAAACCGTGAGCACACTAACCGAGATGAAGATGCTGCTGCCGAAATTACGCAACAGGTGAAAGATGGATGACGCGTCGGGATAGAACTTAACCGGCAATGTCGCGAACGCGACGATCGAGAGGGGCACCCACATGACGGCCGAGCCTACGCCCTGCAAGATTCCGGCCAGGGCGATGGCCCATGGATCCACTTCGAGGTTGAAGAGCGCCATGTTCCAGCCCGACAAACCGATCGCGGCAACCCCGAAAATCATGCCTACCCGCGGGTCGACCTTACCGATCTGCGCAACGATGAAAAATCCTAACACCATGCCCGCCCCACGCGCCGCCAACAGAATGCCTATCATGGAGTCGGGATAACCCATCAGGTTCTGCAGCATGGTGGGAATCATCACCGTCGGCGTGATGTTGAGCATTCCGTAAATAAACACCAACACCAGGCCGATAGTGAAATTACGATCGCGGAACAGCTGTGGATTGATGAATGGATTATTCGTCGTCGCCGAATGCACAAGGAACACCCAGAGCGCCGCAACGATCAACGCCGCGTAACTCCAAATCTCATATGAATCCCACCAGTCCTGACGCTCACCGCGATCCATCATCAGCTGAGCGCATGTGATCACCACGGAGAACAGCAGGAATCCGCCCCAGTCGAGATTGCTTTTCGACCGCTCGCCCGGATCGTGGACCCAGAGCCACACGAACGCCAAGGTGGCGGCACACATCGGCAGGATAAGGATAAAGACGAAACGCCAATTGTATTCCTCGGCGAGGATGCCGCCTATCACAGGGGCGATGGCAGGGCCGAGTACGACCGACATGCCGAAAACGCCCTGAGCGAACGCCCGGCGTTCCGGTGGATAGACGGCGACGATGATAGCCTGCGAAAGCGGCACGAGTGGGGCGCCGAACGCACCTTGGCCGATCCGATAGACCAATAACGGAATCAGCGAGTTCGCCATCGCGCACAGCAACGAACTGATGGAAAACCCAACAATCGACCAAATGATGACGTTGCGGTACCCCCAACGCGCAACCATCCAACCGGTCGCCGGCGTCACCACCGCCGTCGCAATCACGTTGAGGGTGACGACCCATGAGACTTCCTCCGGTGTCGCCGCAAGCGCACCTTGCAGCTGTGGCAGGACCACATTCACGATGGTCAACGTCACAGCGTAGAGCATCGTGCACATTGACATCGCCAACAGCACGCAGCCGCGCGGTATTCGCTCTTCTTCGTCGACCGCCATCTCGTTTTAATCCTCGCCGTGCTTTACCGTAACGACAAGAACGTTCTACGGCACAGAATTTTTCGCCACAAATGGTGTGATTAATCGCACAACCTGCCACTGTTTCTACATGCAATGATCATGACCGCGACGGCGATTCGCCGCGAGCGCGGCCCAGGGTGGGGGGACAGCTTGGGTCGACATAACCAAATTTGGAATTTGATCGATGCCGCAATTGACCTTCACCGTATGTTTGACGGGCTTACTGATCCTTATGCTTTTCATGATGGCGTCAATTTACGCCGAAGGCGCCCCATTCGAGACCCCGGTCGACAGACTGCCGACGCTTAACGACGATCGGTTGGCTTTGCGGCTCCTACGATGAAGCGGTTGCTTGTGCGCGATACACTCCCCACATGACAATTATGGCGCTGGGAAATAAGTCTGCACCGAACTGGGGCCTTCGGGTTCCTACTCTTACCGCCGCTCGCTAACTGGATGGAGAAGGCGCTGCCATGTCGCGTGTTTCTATGTTCAACAGCCCGCTGCTACTTGGTTTCGAGGATTTCGAGCGGACGCTCGACCGCATCTCGAAGATGCAGCCGGAGGGCTACCCGCCTTACAATATCGAACAGATCGGCGAGAACCAGCTCCGGGTCACCCTTGCAGTCGCAGGCTTTTCCGAGAACGACCTGTCGATCGAACTCGAAGACAACCAACTCGTCATCCGGGGTCGCCAAGAAGACGTCGGCGATCGTGTCTTTTTGCATCGTGGAATAGCGGCGCGCCAGTTTCAGCGCAGTTACGTCCTGGCCGACGGTATCGAGGTCGAAGGCGCGTACTTGAATAATGGCCTGCTACACGTCGAACTGGCACGGCCAGAACCGGAAGTCCGAATCCGCAAAATCGAAATCAATACCGCCAAACCCGATGGGGCCGATGACGAGACACTCGAGATCGACCAGGCCGCGGCGCGGGGAGGCGAATGATGAAACCGGACACAACAAATAAGATTTCCACCATCGAGCTGGCGAAGTTGGGCGCAAACGACCTCGCGTATATCCGGCCCGTGCAAATTGATAACGCGGTCCAGTTCATGCTCCTCGCCGGAGATGGACGGGAACTCGGCACTGCGCCGACCTTTCAGTCGGCCTACCTCGCCGCGTTGGAAAACGATTTTGATCCGGTCAGCCTGCACTGACCGGCTAGGTGTCAAAAACCGGCCTTACGCCGCCGCGTCGGCAGGGGTTTCGATCAACAATGCATAGAGTGCGGCTGGATCATCCGAACCACGCAATTTTTCGCACGTGGTACGATCGCGAAGAAGGCGCGATACACGCGCCAACGCTTTGAGATGATCGGCACCGGCACATTCCGGCGCCAACAGCAGGAAAATGAGATCTACGGGTTGTTCGTCGATTGAATCGAATTCGATAGGTTTCTCGAGTCGCGCGAAGAGTCCGTAAAGCCTTTCCAGACCGGCCAACTTACCGTGCGGAATCGCAATGCCATTCCCGACACCCGTCGTTCCTAAGCGCTCGCGTTCAACCAATGCGTCGAAAATAACCCGTTCGTTAATCGGGGAAATTTCCGCCGCGCGCTTCGCCAATTCTTGAAGTGCCTGCTTCTTCGACGTCACAGGCAGTTTTTTAAAAATACTCTCGGGAGTAATGAGGTCAGAAATTTCCATATCTTAGCTCTCAGTTACCCTAGGGAAGGCCACCGCGCGATTCGCGCGGATCGTCCCACCCGATAATTACCGTCGGCACGTCGATAAATCATGTTGATGCCGCCATGCGAGATGTTGCGAAACATCAGCGCCGGCAAATTGGCTAAATCCATCCGCACAAATGCATCGCCCGGCATCAGCTTCTTGATAACCGTCTCCATCTCGGCG
>DJKK01000229.1:4722-8805 GCA_002434595.1 Alphaproteobacteria bacterium UBA6544
TCGGCGCGGATGTCTGCGCCCTTCTTAGACATGGTGACATGACCATCGGTCGGTTTCTCAAAATACTTGCCTACCACAGCCTGCCACTGCTCTTCGATATCGCCCCGAAGCGCATCGCCCACGTCGAGCTGCTTGCCGTAGATCGTTAGTTGCATTCGCCTGACATCTGACTATTGCGGTACACCTGTTTCGGGCCGCGGTCGCCGCACTCCACCGTGACGGGGGGCGATAGATAAGCGGGGCCGCGAACTGAGTCAATACTAGCCGATTCCCGCTTATCAAACATAAGTTTCTTTGCATCGTCACAACGTTCCAGCCTTCATTCGGCGACGTTCTACCGACGAACCGATTCGCATTGATTCGCGGTATTTCGCCACCGTTCGGCGGGCAATATCGATACCGTCCTGCTTCAGAATATCGACGATTTTGTCATCCGATAGTATGGATTTCGGCGATTCTCCGTCGATCAGCCCCTTAATCCGAAAACGCACCGATTCCGCGGAATGGGCGTCACCGCCGGTCGCGCTCTGGATCGCCGAGGTGAAGAAATACTTCAGCTCATAGAGCCCCCTCGGCGTTGCCATGAACTTGTTTGTCGTCACCCGACTGACGGTACTTTCATGCATTTCGATCGCTTCCGCGATATCTCTCAAGATAAGCGGCTTGAGATGCTCAACGCCCAAGCGAAAAAACGCGTCCTGCTGCTTAACGATCTCACATGCCACTTTAAGGATGGTGGTCGCCCGCTGATGCAGCGATTTGACCAGCCAATTCGCCGTCTGGAACCGTTCGCTGACGTAGTCTTTCTCTTCCTTCCGACGGACACCCTTGCTGATAAGTGCGTAATACTCAGCGTTTACCAAGACACGCGGCAACGTTTCCTGATTCAGTTCTAGATACCATCCTCCATCGGGATGCGGCTGCATCAGGATATCCGGCGTGACGCTTTGGACAGCCTCTTCCCGAAAATTGCTCGCCGGCTTTGGATCGAGGGAACGGATTTCCGCGACCATATCCGTCAGATCCTCTTCGTCGACGCCGCAGATCCGGATAAGCCCCGCCTTGTCCCGGCGTCCGAGGAGTTCGAGATTCTCGATCAAGGCTTCCATCGCAGGATCGAACCGTCCCTTGTCCTTCAGCTGCAGCGCGAGGCATTCCTTGAGATCACGCGCGAAGACGCCAGACGGGTCGCATTCCTGAAGCCGCTGCAGAACGGAAACTACTCGATCTTCGTCGCAACCAAGCTGCTCCGCCACTTCATTGGTGTCACCGCCGAGCCAACCCGAGTCGTCGAGCATGTCGATCAGATGCAGACCGATCATACGATCCGCGCCGTCAAGGATGTCCAGCGCCAGCTGCTCCGTGAGGTGTTCGCGTAACGAAGGTTCGTCACTCAAGGTCGCTTCGAAATCGCCGAGCCCCTCGTTGAAATCACTGCGGCCGCCGGCCCCGACCAGGGCGACGCTTTCGAAACCACCGACGACGTCGTCTGCAACATCGCGTGGATGCGCGTCGTCCCAAACGTTCTCGTATTCCATATCGAGCGGCTTGTCGCCCACATCGGGCAAGTCGTCTCCGGCCGCTAGCTCATGCGAGTCGGGACCCCCGGATTCATCGTCGGACGCTGCCACATCGCCTACTTGCGATCCGGAGTCTTGCTCGGAATCTCCGCGCATTGGCGCATCTCCGTCATCACGCTCGAGCATCGGATTCTGGCTCAGCTCATCCTCAACGAATTCGGCAAGTTCGATATTCGAGAGCTGCAGCAGCTTGATCGCCTGCTGCAACTGAGGCGTCATCACCAGAGATTGAGTTTGCCGGAGATCAAGCCTTTGGGAAATCGCCATCGTTTTTACGGAAGACTGCTTTAGAGACTGAACCGGTCGCCGAGATAGACACGGCGAACGTCGGAGTCGCGGACAATCTCTTCCGGCGCACCCTCCATGAGGACTTGACCGTCATGCAGGATGTAGGCGCGATCGACGATTTCCAGAGTCTCTCGCACATTGTGATCCGTAATTAGGACTCCGATTCCCCGGTCCTTCAAGTGCGTCACCAGCTCGCGGATGTCTCGAACGGCGATCGGGTCAATGCCGGCTAAGGGTTCATCCAGCAGAATGAAATGCGGCTGTGACGCCAGTGCCCGGGCGATTTCGACCCGACGCCTCTCACCGCCGGAAAGCGTGATCGTCGATGTGCGCCGCAGATGGGAAATCGAGAATTCCGCAAGCAGTTCCTCAAGAATTGTCTCACGTACGTGGCGGTCCGTCTCAATGACTTCGAGCACCGCACGAATATTCTGTTCGACCGTCAATCCTCTGAAAATCGACGGTTCCTGCGGCAGATAGCCGACCCCGAGACGCGAGCGACGGTACATTGGCAAACTCGTCACATCCTGACCGTCGAGATAAATGTCGCCGTAATCCGCCGCAATTAATCCGGTAATAATATAGAAACATGTTGTCTTACCGGCCCCGTTGGGACCCAAAAGGCCGACAACCTCGCCCCGCTGCAACGCAATGCTGACATTACGCAATACCGGCCGTCGCTTGTATTGTTTGCCGAGGTTACGGGCAATCAATCCGGGGTTGTCGGAAATGAGATGCGGGTGCGAGCCGGCTTCGCCCGCGTTTCTTCCCAATCGTGGTTCGTTCGTCCGTTCCATCCGTTTGGTCTCTACCCGTACCGGTCTTGTGACGTCGTCATTGCCGTTTGCGTGGCTGGATAAGGCCCCGCACACGTCCCTTGCCACCAATCAACCGACTGATTCCCGAATTGAGGTCGACCTCCGCCTCGTTTCCGTTCAACTGTGTTTTACCACGCGTAATCTTAACGTTTCCTCGCAACCTGACTATCCCGGTTCGCACATTATACACGCCTTTTTCGGCGCGAACGATCTCAGTCGCTGTAGAAATAAGCACATTGCCCCAGACATTAACCTGCTGAATTTCTTGCTTGCCCTTCGGCGTTGCCCCCAGCAGTGCCAAAAGGATGTCGGCACGAACACGTTTGTCTTCCTTAACGATCGTCGCGTCGCCACGCGCGACAAACTGCTGTTTCGCCTCCCAGTACTCGAGCTGATCGCGTGCGGTGATCAAACCTTGATTCGACTCGATCCGCAAATTATCACCGACCAAGACAAAGTTCTGATCATCGAATTTGTATTCACCGCGATCGCCGAATACGCGTTCATTCTTTGAGATAATCTGGACATTGCCGTCCGCATCGACTTGGTAGAACTGTTTGCCCCCGCCTTGTGGATTGTCGCGCGAATAGGCGGTCAGCACATCGGCGCGCAATTCAACACCCGAACGGATCACCCGGGCATTCCCGGTCGCGACCAGTTTGTTATCGTCGCGGTGCCAAACCAGGTCTTCCGCGGTCAGGTTCATCGGGTCATCCCCACCCTCGATGAGGCTTTGGCCCGTTGCGGGTGCGGCGGCCAGAATTAGCAGGACTGCAATGACATAACGATACAATCGCCTATCCCCCTTTACTTCGGGGATCGGTCGGGTTGCGTAACAGAATGACCTGGGTATTCCCATGGAATTCTATGAGCTCACCCCGATTGCGAATAATAAAGCTCTCCGCCTGAAGATGACCGAATGGTCCCTGCCCGTGGACCGGCTCGGTTCCGATCGCGTCTCCCGCACGCAGATCGAGGACGGCGCTTGCGGTACGGAACTCATATCCCTTGTCGTGAAACAAATTGACCGTGCCCGACAATTCGAGAAATTGCGTGGCGCGGTTGTAATTTCCCAGCTCGGCCGTGACGGCGATCCACGTACCGTCCTCCATCACGATATCAGCCTTCGGTTGAATTAATTCGATGATCGGGGACTTTGGGTCCGCCTGTTCGGCTTCTTCCGCCGTGATCGAGAACGGGCGCTTCGACCGATCAACCCCTGTATAGCGCGCCTTGACCATACGCAGGTTGTCGGCCGCGCCTTTATTGAGCTTTACGATACCTATTTCGAATTTGTCGCGCTGCTCGATAAGTTGCGGCCAGATCACAACGATTAACAGCAACGCTGTCGCGATCGTCGGCAGCACCCCCTTCAAGAAACCGCCGAACTGCCCGTA
>DJKK01000333.1:0-8898 GCA_002434595.1 Alphaproteobacteria bacterium UBA6544
TTGAACGGCCAACCCGACGCTAACCCGCAAATGGCTTCCTTGATAAAGAGCGTAAAGTGCCAGAAACATGTGCACCGCGATTGAGCCGTAGAGTAGGACGACCCCCGGAGGGCCTTTGCCAGAACGCCGAATGCGCCTTGCGGTAGGCCTCCATTGCCTCGATCGATACCAGACCAAGCGCGTGATTGACGAGATGCGATGTAATGAAGACCACTATAGCAAGGTCCGTGAAGAATCGAGCGTCGCGATCCGAGAGACGATACGCTTTCTTGCTGGTTTCCGTCATGTCTCCATCCCCTCCGTACGGCTTCGCTATCCGGTCTGTCCCAAGACGATCGATATGGTGATTAGGAGCCCCAGCCATTTGTTCGAATCAAACTTGGTCAAGCAATCTCGCGGGTCGTCAATATCGAGCCGCCAGACCTGCCAAATGAAGTGCAGGGCCGCGATTCCGAGACCAACATAGTAAAGGGTATTCAGCTCGGCGCGAAGACCCGCTCCAGCAAACAACGCGAGAGCGGCGACATAAAATCCCGCGAGCCAATACTGCGTCCACGGGCCAAACAACAGCGCGGTGGAGCGGACGCCGACCATAACGTCATCCTCCTTGTCCTGATGCGCGTAAATCGTGTCATAACCGAGCGTCCAGAAGAAGCCGGCCGCGTATAGGTAATAGACGGGTGCATCCAGCGAATCGGCGACGGCGGCCCAGCCGACCAGCGCTCCCCAATTAAATGTGAGTCCCAACCAGGCCTGCGGCCAGTATGTGACACGCTTCATCAGCGGATAGAGCAGCACCAGGCCAAGCGACGAAAGAGCGACGACAATCGCGACGCTGTTAAACCGCAGCAAGACGAGCAGACCACAAACCAAGAGCGCGGCCATAAATATGATGGCTGCCCTTACCCCGATGGCACCGCTTGCTATTGGGCGCAACGCCGTCCGGGCGACCTTCTTGTCGTACTCGCGGTCAAGAATGTCATTCCAGACGCAGCCGGCGCCGCGCATCACGAAAGCCCCGATTGCGAACAACAGGGCAATATGGGTCAGTTGAGCCAAGTCTTCGCCGGCCAAGGCGGCCCCCCACCAGCAGGGAAATAGCAATAGCCATGTACCTATCGGCCGATCGACTCGCGCCAATGTCAGATACGGTTTGGCGGCAGGGGGCGCGAGACGGAACAGCCAGTACTCGGCGGAGATATCGCTCGCAGCATCGGTTTTCGCGCCCTCGGTCATGGGCTAATCTTGCAGGATCACGTATCGGCGGACAAGCGACGGAACCATGGCGGCAACAGACAGTGCAAAGACGCGGCTCTACGTAGACGATGATCTCGGTGACGGCCAAAAGGTCGACCTCAGCGCGTCCCAGGCGCATTACCTGAAACACGTTCTTCGTCTGTCGGCGAGCGATCGCGTCGTATTGTTCAACGGCCGCGATGGCGAATGGCTCTCACGTATCGACGCCATCGGGCGTGGCTGTGGATCGCTCGAGATAACGTGTCAGTTGCGCGCACAATCGGAAGAGCCCGATCTTTGGCTGCTTTTCGCGCCCATCAAACGGGCGCGCCTGGATTTCCTGGTCCAGAAGGCTGTCGAGCTTGGGGTTTCACGCATCATGCCCGTGACGACGGACCGCACAGAAGTGCGACGCCTGAACGTAGAACGGCACCGCACCAATGTCATCGAGGCTACGGAGCAATGCGAACGCATGACCCTGCCGAGCTTTGCCGAGCCGCAATCACTGGCAGCAATTCTCGACTCCTTTCCCGAAGATAGAACGCTGGCTGTCTGCGCCGAACGCGGCGATGCGCCGATGCTCGGCGACGTGTTGCGTGCGCCAGAGGCCGCCATGCAGCGCTGGGCGATCCTATGCGGCCCCGAGGGCGGCTTTACCGAGAGGGAACTTGACGCGCTAGGGAAACTCCATTTTATAAGTTTGGTGAGTCTCGGACCCCGCATCCTGAGAGCGGAAACTGCCGTGCTTTCGGCGGTGACCTGTTGGCAGGCTGCACTGGGTGATTGGCGACAGCGTCCGCCAGAACGGGACCTCGCGTAACTTGGCGGCGCTAAACGATAAGGGAAGACGGAGCCCATGGCCGCACCCTCCCAGTCCGACGGTGAACCAATCACCGGCAAAGCGCAGTTGGTCGAGTATCTAGAAGGTGGCTGTAAGCCCGTACACCAGTGGCGTATCGGAACGGAACACGAGAAGTTTGCGTTCAGTCTCTCAGACCTCACGCGTCTCCCGTATGACGGTACGCCCGGCATTGGCGTTTTGCTGGACGGGCTGACGCGATTTGGCTGGGAGCCCGTGTTCGAGGGCGAGAACGTTATCGCGCTCCGAAAACCTGATGGTGCCTCGGTTTCACTTGAGCCCGGTGGTCAGTTCGAGCTGTCCGGCGCCATGCTGGAGACGATCCATCAGACCTGCGCTGAGGTTCACACACATCTCGACGAGGTGAAGGCAGTCTGCGAAGAAATCGGTGCGGGCGTTCTCGGCCTAGGTTTCGATCCGAAGTCTCGCCGCGAGGATGTCGGCTGGATGCCGAAAGGCCGTTACAAGATCATGCGTGAGTACATGCCGAAGAAAGGCGGCCACGGCCTCGATATGATGTTGAGGAGCTGCACCGTGCAGGTCAATCTCGACTTTGATTCGGAAGCGGACATGATCAAGAAAATGCGTGTGACTCTCGCGCTGCAGCCGATCGCCACGGCGCTGTTCGCGAATTCTCCGTTCGTCGAAGGCAAGCCTTGCGGCTATCAAAGTTTCCGCAGTTTCATCTGGACTGATACCGACCCTGACCGTTGCGGTATGCTGCCCTTCGTGTTCGACGAAGGCTTCGGCTTTGAGGCCTATGCGGACTACGTACTCGATGTGCCTATGTATTTCGTCTATCGCAATGGCGAGTACATTGATGTCAGCGGCGAATCGTTCCGCGACTTTATGGCTGGCAACTTGGAACAGGTGAAGGGTATTACCCCGATGATGGGCGACTGGGTCGATCATTTGACCACACCTTTCCCCGAAGTCCGCATGAAGCGGTTTATAGAGATGCGGGGCGCAGACGGCGGTCCATGGCGCAGTTTGTGTGCACTGCCAGCGTTCTGGGTCGGTCTGCTCTACGATCAAAGCTCACTCGATGCGGCATGGGACCTGTGTAAAGACTGGACCAACGGGGAGCGCGAGTACCTTCGAGCAGAAACAGCCAAGACGGCGCTCGACACACCTTTCCGCAATGGCACCGTGCTCGATATCGCGCGTCAGGCGGTCGACATCGCTGAACTAGGCCTGAAGAATCGCGGCCGGGAGAATGGTATTGGCGAAGACGAAAGGATATTCCTTGCGGAATTGCAGGATATAGCGAAAAGCGGCATGACACGTGCGACGCGGCTGCTCAAAGCCTACGAGAATGCGTGGGACGGAAATATAGACGACGTCTACGCCGAGATGTCATACTAATCTCGTCGGGAATTACCGCACCTCTATCTTCTCACCCTCGACCGTTAGGGTCTTATCCACACGCACGTCGTTTCCGGCGTCATCCTTGCCCCAATATTTGATCGTAATCGTGTCTTGCGCCAATCGGGTGGCCACGTGATGGTTCGGCTGTACGAGGTCCTTACCACCGTCGATGCGGTAATTGACACGCGCGCTGAGGCAGGCTTTGCCGTTTTCGACACACACCTTACCGGCTTGCAGCGTAACACCTGTGCCAATCGATTCAGTGTATTTTCGTTTATGAAAATAAGTATGCCGGCCGTCCACCACTTCATAGCGTAGTTCCGCCAACGCAAGCACCAGTTGTGCCGGCCCAGAGCCGATCTGCTTCGCCGGCTCTTCTTCGTTGCAGGACGCCAGAACGATCGATAGGCCGATCGCTATAAAAAGTTTCGTGTGTCCCACGTCATCCTCGAACAGGCGCAGCCGCTTAGGCGGCCGTCCCTCCGACGGTTAGACCATCGAGCCGCATCGTCGGTTGTCCAACACCGACGGGTACACCTTGTCCGTCCTTCCCACACGTTCCAACGCCCGGGTCCAACTCCATATCGTTACCTATCATGGAAACTTTCGTCAGCGCGTCCGGACCGTTTCCGATCAACGTTGCGCCCTTGACCGGTGCGCCCTGCTTGCCGCCTTCGATCATGTAGGCTTCCGTGCAGGTGAAAACGAACTTACCACTGGTAATGTCAACTTGCCCGCCGCCGAAATTGACGGCGTAGAGGCCATTCTCCACTGAAGCGAGAATTTCCTCCGGATCCTTGTCCCCTGAAAGCATATAGGTGTTCGTCATACGCGGCATCGGCGCATGAGCATAGGACTGCCGGCGGCCATTACCGGTTTCCGCCATACCCATCAGGCGGGCATTCATACGATCTTGCATGTAACCGACGAGAATTCCGTCTTCGATCAAAGTCGTACTGCGGGTCGGCGTCCCCTCGTCATCGATCGACAGCGACCCACGGCGATCGGCGATCGTTCCGTCGTCGACGACGGTCACACCGGGCGCTGCGACACGTTCGCCCATAAGCCCGGCGAAGGCCGAAGTCTTCTTTCGATTGAAATCACCTTCTAGACCGTGGCCGATCGCTTCGTGTAATAGAATACCGGGCCAGCCGGAACCCAAAACGACGGTCATCTCGCCCGCCGGCGCAGACACGGACTCCAAGTTGGTTATTGCCTGCCGCAACGCCTCGTCGGCGTAACCACGCCAGGTTCCCGGGTCAAAATGCATGTCATAGCCAGTGCGACCCCCGGCGCCGAAACTGCCGGTCTCCATACGTTCGCCGTCTTGCGCCACGACAGACACATTGAGCCGAACCAAGGGACGTATATCTGCCGCACGATACCCATCGGGCCGAATTATCTGAATGGCCTGCCATTCTCCGGAAATGCTAGCCATCACCTGTGCAACCCGCGGGTCCTTCTCGCGCAAATAGCGGTCAATTTCGGACAGCAACGCAACTTTATCTTCGAATGCGACCTCTCCAAGCGGGTTTCTTTCGGTATAAAGTCCGGTATTTGTCTGCAGTGGCGCGTCGGCATAGGTGCCACCATGTCCCGCACGCACGGCCTTCACCGTCTGCGCTGCGCGTTGCACGGCAACCTCTGAAACCTCAGAGGAATGCGCATAGCCAGCGGCATCCCCAGATACCGCCCGCAAGCCAAACCCCTGCGTGGTGTCAAAGCTCGCGCTCCGGACCCGACCGTCATCGTAGGAAACGCTCTCCGATTGGCAGTACTCAAGAAAAAGTTCTCCGTCGTCCGCTCCAGAAAGCGCGTCGCCCGCTATGGATTCGATCCGGTCACGATCGAGGCCGCCCCGATTAAAAAAAAGGTCGTCGGTTTGCGTCAGGTCGGTCATTCGCACTCATCCACATGGTTTCGGCCAAAAGGCTCCGGGTGCGCTGAATAGAGAAGAGAACTGACGCGGGTCAGTCGCGTCCCGGCGTTCAATCAAAGCCCCGATATCATTGCCGGAAGCTTATAAAATTTTCGGGTTCACGGCACGCACAATTATTAACGTTTCTGTCAGCTGTCCGAATTCCTGCCAATACGCCTAAGGCATGGCAATTCCATCGATTTTGCGACATAGTGTCGCGAGGTATGCCATCGGACATCGCGGCCATATATATATGGCCGCGCGATAGGTTGTCGCGGAACATTGCTTCGGCTGTTCTAGGCCGTAAGTTAAACGTGTCTAAGATAGGTTTTGACCGACTGCCAGCCCTCGTTCGTGGGTAGAATGGGCTACAGCCCTACCGCGATAACGGGATGGCGGGTGGATGTGGGAGAATACAGGGTGAACAGGCTTTTCGTTACCTTAACCGTCCTGATGTCAACGGCCTTCGCCGGATCGGCTTCGGCAGCCGGGCCAGAGGCATGGCAATTGGGACTGCAGCCACCGGCAACCCCGACGGCCGTGATGATCAATGACTTTCACAATGTACTCCTTTGGATTATCACGCTGATCACGATCTTCGTGCTCGGCCTGCTGATTTATGTCTCTGTCCGTTTTCGGGAGAGCAGGAACCCCACTCCTTCGAAGACCACTCATAATACGACAGTCGAAATCTTGTGGACGGTTATCCCAATTTTTATTTTAGTTGGCATCGCCATCCCGTCGATGAAATTGTTGTACTTCGCCGACAAGGTTGAAGACGCCGACATGACGCTCAAAGTTGTTGGCCATCAATGGTACTGGGAATACCAATACCCAGATCACGGCAATTTCACTTTTGATGCCAATATGATCCAGGAAGACGAGCTGAAGAAAGGTCAAAAGCGGCTAATGGACACGGATAATCCCGTCGTTCTTCCGGTCGGGAAGAAGATCCGCCTTCTATTCGCCTCCGTGGATGTGATTCACAATTGGTCGATGTCATCGTTCGGCGTGAAAGTCGATACTACACCCGGACGTCTTAACGAGACTTGGGTCCAGATTGACAGGGCCGGGACATATTATGGGTTCTGTTCCGAACTTTGTGGCGTCAATCACGCCTTTATGCCGATCATGGTGAAAGCCGTGCCGCCAGCGGAGTTTGACGCTTGGGTCACGAAAGCACAGAAAGAATTCGCGCGGGTCGATGAACCCGAAGCGCCTGCCGGGCAGCCGGCAGCGGTGACTGTAAAGGTCGCCGCGCGCAACTTGTCCAAGTAAAGGTGGGGGATATTCATCATGGCTGAAGGTACAGCGGCACACGCGCACGACGATCACACGCCGACCGGTTGGCGGCGTTTCGTCTATTCGACCAACCACAAGGACATCGGCACGATGTACCTTGCCTTCTCGGTAATTGCGGGTCTGATCGGCGGCGCGTTCTCGGTTTATATGCGCATGGAATTAATGGACCCTGGTGTCCAGTTTATGACTGACGCGGATGGCAATCCCGACGGCCATCAGTGGAACATGTTCATTACCGCGCATGGCCTGATAATGGTCTTCTTTGTTGTTATGCCTGCGGTTATCGGCGGTTTCGGAAACTGGATTGTGCCGTTGATGATAGGCGCCCCCGACATGGCCTTCCCACGCATGAACAACATCAGTTTCTGGCTCCTCGTTCCGGCTTTCCTGTTGTTGTTGGGGTCGGCCGTACTTGGCGGCGGTGCCGGCACAGGCTGGACGATGTATCCGCCACTTTCAAACACCGGTTACGGACATGATGGCGCGGCGGTCGACATGGCGATCTTCTCGCTTCACTTGGCGGGCGCATCTTCAATTCTGGGAGCTGTGAATTTCATTACGACGATCTTCAATATGCGGGCACCCGGCATGACCTTGCACAAAATGCCGCTCTTCGTCTGGGCGACGCTTGTCACGGCATTCCTCTTACTGCTGTCGCTGCCAGTGCTTGGCGGCGCTATCACGATGCTGCTGACAGACCGTAACTTTGGCACGGCATTCTTCAGGCCGGAAGGCGGCGGAGAGCCGGTATTGTTCCAGCATCTGTTTTGGTTCTTTGGACACCCCGAAGTTTACATCATGATCCTGCCGGGCTTCGGGATCGTCAGTCACATCATATCAACCTTCTCTAAGAAACCCGTCTTTGGCTATTTGGGAATGGCTTATGCGATGGTGGCGATCGGTGTCATCGGGTTCGTGGTCTGGGCGCACCACATGTATACGATCGGCTTTGACGTCGACGTCCGGGCCTACTTCACCCTGGCAACGATGGTCATTGCGGTCCCGACCGGCGTTAAGATATTCAGCTGGATTGCGACCATGTGGGGCGGCTCGATCCGCTTTGACACGCCAATGCTTTGGGCGGTCGGGTTCATCTTCTTGTTCACGGTAGGCGGCGTAACTGGTGTCGTCCTCTCGAACGCCGGCGTCGATCTGGTGCTGCACGACACGTATTATGTGGTCGCGCACTTCCACTACGTTCTCTCACTCGGTGCGGTGTTCACGATTTTTGCGGGCATCTATTACTGGCTGGGTAAGATGTGCGGCCGACAGTATCCGGAATGGGCGGGCAAGTTCCATTTCTGGACGACCTTCATCGGTGTCAATATCACCTTCTTCCCGCAGCATTTCTCGGGCCTTGCAGGTATGCCGCGACGCTACATCGACTACGCAGACGCCTTGCACGGATGGAACTACGTATCATCGATCGGTGCGTACATTTCGTTCGCCTCAACGCTCTTCTTCGTCTGCATGCTGATCTATACGCTGCGCGCCGGCCGGCTGGTGGGCGACAATTACTGGGGCGAAGGCGCGACGACTCTCGAATGGACGGTCTCGTCGCCGCCACCATTCCATAGCTTCGACGAATTGCCGCAGGTCAAATAATCCAAGCGGCGTGGAGGTAAGCTTTGGCGCAAACCGCCACAACACCAGTTTCAGAATCGGGTGATGTACTTGACTACATCGCCCTGCTGAAGCCTCGCGTCATGTCGCTGGTCGTATTCACCGGATTCGCGGGGTTGGCCGTTGCACCCGGTAACATTCATCCGATCTTGGCGGCCGTGGCTGTCCTGTGCATTGCACTCGCGTCGGGTGCCGCCGGTGCGATCAACATGTGGTATGACCGAGATATCGACGCGCTGATGGAGCGCACACGCGACCGCCCCTTGCCGACAGGCAAGATCGAACCGGCGGAAGCACTGTCGTTCGGTGTCATTCTTGCCTCCGGCGCGATCATGCTCATGTTCTTGGCGACAAATGAGATGGCGGCCGCCCTTCTGGCAGCAGCAGTCCTATTTTATGTTTTCGTTTATACTATGTGGCTAAAGCGTCGCACACCACAGAACATCGTAATCGGAGGCGCTGCCGGGGCTTTCCCGCCGGCCATCGGATGGGCGGCAGTGACCGGCGATGTCGGCATCGAGGCCGTCGTCATGTTCCTTGTGATTTTCTTTTGGACACCGCCGCACTTCTGGGCGCTGGCACTCTACCGCGA
>DJKK01000333.1:9290-14394 GCA_002434595.1 Alphaproteobacteria bacterium UBA6544
CAGATGCTGCTCTATACGCTGCTGCTTGCCCCCTTGAGCCTGGCACCCTGCTTCCTCGGAATGGCTGGATGGCCGCTCTATGGTAGTGCTGCAATGGTCTTGAATGCGATGTTCATTGCGCTCGCCCTTTCTGCCATGCGGGATACGACAGAAGTCAGCGCCAAGCGCATGTTTGGCTTTTCGATATTTTATCTTTTCGGCCTTTTCGCGGTTCTTATCGCGGATAATAGCTACGCCGGGATGCTCTAGGAGCGCGGCATGACGGTAGACGCAATGAGCCAACCGGAACAAAAAAACAGCAAGAACGAAGATGCTGCACGCCGGCAGCGGCGCAAGAACTATGCGCTTTTGACCGTGCTCTTCGCTTGGGTCGTCATGATTTATCTCGTTGCCATCCTGCGGATGGGTGGTGCCTCATGAGTACGCTTGCACAGAAAAATCGCCGTCTTGTCACCGGCCTCGGCATTGTAGTGGTCGGTATGGTCGGGATGTCCTACGCCGCCGTTCCGCTCTATGACCTGTTCTGTCGCGTGACGGGGTACGGTGGCACGACGCAGGTTGCTGCGGAACGCAGCAGCACAGTGTCGGACCGCCCTATTAAGGTGCGCTTTGATGCCATGACGACAAATATCGATTGGGCATTTCAACCCATCCAAAGGCAGATTGAAATAAAGGTGGGCGAGAACGCTCTCGCGTTTTACCGGGCGACCAATCGCGCGTCTAAACCGCTCACCGGTACGGCTTCATTCAATGTAACACCGCTCAAGGTTGGCGCTTATTTCAGCAAAATAGAATGTTTCTGTTTCACTGAGCAAACGCTTGGACCGGGCGAGACCATCGAAATGCCGGTGGCTTTCTTTGTCGATCCGACAATCGACGAAGATCCCAATCTGAAAGACGTTAAGACGATCACTCTTTCGTATACGTTTTACCCGACGGAACCAACGAACCCGCAATCGGAAGAACGGCAAGTTAGCGCCAACACCGGTCCCGGAGACCGGTCGTGGTCAACTCAATAAAACGCGGACCCTGCGTGCGAAGAATGAGGAAACGAGATGAGCGCAACAACTGACGAACATCACGGCCACAGCCACCCCTATCACTTGGTCGATCCGAGCCCATGGCCGGCAATGGGTGCGCTCGCCGGCTTCCTGCTGACATTCGGTGTTGTCCTGTTCCTGCATCCGGACATGCTCGGTGAGGATCTTGAGCCGATGCTCACCTCGCTCGGACCGCTGATTTTCGTTCCGGGCTTCCTGCTTGTGCTCTACACCATGTTCGTTTGGTGGCGAGATGTCATTCGCGAAGCCGAGCATGAGGGGCACCACAGTCCGGTTGTCCAATTGGGGCTGCGCTACGGCATGGCGCTATTCATCTGCTCGGAAGTGATGTTCTTCGTCGCGTTCTTTTGGGCGTTTTTCGAGTCCAGCCTGTATCCTAAAGAACTGCCGCACGACCCGCTCGCAGCGGGGTTCGCCGGCGGTGTTTGGCCACCTGCAGGTATCGAAACGTTCAATCCCTTCACGCTGCCACTTTTAAATACTTTGATCCTGCTGCTCTCGGGCGTGACGGTGACCTGGGCACATCACGCTTTGCGCGAGGGAGACCGTGACGGATTGATCAAGGGCCTCGCCTATACGATTGCCCTCGGCCTCCTTTTCACTGGCGTCCAGGCATACGAATACAGCCATGCGACCTTCGCATTCACGGGCGGTATCTACGGATCAACCTTCTACATGGCGACCGGTTTCCACGGTGCCCATGTGCTCATTGGAACGACCTTCTTGATCGTCTGCTATTTCCGGGCGCGCAAGGGCCACTTCAAGCCAGACCATCATTTCGGCTTTGAGGCCGCGGCCTGGTACTGGCATTTCGTCGATGTGGTCTGGTTGTTCCTGTTCTGCGCCATCTACTGGTGGGGCGCATAAATAGGAACCGTGGGGCACGAGCGTGATACAGTTTTTTCCGCCCGTTAGCCCCATTTTTTCGGGCCTGCGCTACTGTTGTCCGCGCTGCGGCATGGGACGGTTGTTCGACAGCCTTCTCAGCGTGCGCCCCGTCTGCGACATCTGCGATCTAGATCTCCAGGCTGTGGACAGCGGCGATGGACCCGCCGTCTTCGTCATGTTCATCGTGGGCCTAGCTGTGGTTGGTCTGGCGTTCTGGCTTGAGGTTGCGTTTGCACCGCCATACTGGCTTCATATGCTCATCTGGCCTCCATTGATCGTCGTCGGCAGCATTGCGCTGCTGCGCCTCTTCAAGGCAACGCAGATCGCCCTTCAATTTCGCAACAAGGCGGGGGAAGGTGGTCTCAACACTTTCGACCCCCGAGACTGATATGCGCTTTCAACCGAAACTTTGGCCCACGTTGTTTACGATACCGGCGCTTATCACGTTGATCGGTCTGGGCTCATGGCAGCTAGACCGTTTGTATTGGAAGGACGCCCTGATTGAACGGCTGCAGCAACGGTCGACCGCCGAAGCGATTAACCTACCCCGTTGGATCGAAAATCTAGAAGCGCTCGAATTTCGGCGCGTATCAATTACAGGTGAGTTCCTCCACGAGCACGAATTCTATTTGTTCAACCGCTCGCTCAAGGGCAAACCTGGCCTCAATGTCATAACCCTGCTGAAATGGGCAGAGGGCGATGGGCACGTATTGGTCAATAGAGGCTGGGTACCGTTCGAGAACCGCGACCCAAAAACCCGTGCTAAAGGTCAAATCAAGGGCGATGTCATTATTGAAGGGATCGTCCGCGTCGCGCGCGGTCCGGGGATTTTCACACCGGAGAACGAGCCGCATAACAACACGTGGTTCTTTGTCGATCCGTCGAGCATGTCGGCCTCCGCCAAATTACCGCCACTCCAAGGGTATTACCTGCTTGCGGCCAACCAGTCGCCCGGAGGTTTGCCCGTCGGACATCAATGGCGTGTCGACCTGCCTAACGACCACCTGCAGTATGCCATCACGTGGTTCGCTTTGGCCTTCGGGCTTTTAGTCGTCTACATCCTTTTTCACCGCCAGCAGATGCGCGAATCTTCCTGAAATGTCCGACGCTTACACTGCACTAGAGGCACGATTTCGGCGTCTGGCACTGCTGAGCGAATCCATCGGAATGCTACGGTGGGATATGTCGGTCATGATGCCTCCCGGGGGCGTCCTAGCACGGAGCGAGCAGATCGCCGCCCTAAAACTCCTGTATCACGAGCTGATGACGAATCCTGCGGTTGCCGTAGACCTCGACCGGGCGGAAGATTTGGAAAATCTGAACGATTGGCAGGCCACAAACGTACAGCGTATGCGCCGACGTTGGCTGCACACCACCGCCGTGCCAGCGGATCTCGTCAAAGCGACAACCCACGCCGCAACCGCCACGGAAACGATCTGGCGGACAGCCCGTATCGAGAACGACTTCAAATCTGTCCTGCCGAGTTTCAGCGAACTGCTAGGACTTGTCCGCGACGGCGCAGCAGCAAAAGCTGCGGCTCTTGAGGTTCCCCCCTACGAGGCGCTAATGGACCTATACGAGCCGGGAGCGACGACGGCTACGATCGATGGCTTGTTTGACGACTATGCCGCCTTCTTGCCGGAATTCCTAGAAGAAGTACTGCGCGTCCAAGCATCAAGGCCAGTGCCGGAACTACCGAACGGCCCGTTCCCTGTTAAGGAACAAGAAGCGCTCTGCCGACAACTATCAGAAGCCGTAGGGTTTGACTTCGCCAGTGGCCGGCTCGACACCACATTCCATCCGTTTTCGGGCGGCGTACCTGAGGACAGCCGCATCACGACACGCTACGACGAAGCCGATTTCACATCGGCAATAATGGCGGTTCTCCATGAGACCGGTCACGCCATGTACGAACGAGGCAGACCCGGATCATGGCGGTATCAGCCTGTCGGCGAGACGCCCGGCCTCGGCATGCATGAAAGCCAATCGCTCATTGTCGAGATGCAGGCGAGCCGGTCACGCCCCTTCATCACCTGGGCCGCGACGATTATCCGCGCCGCTTTTGACGGAGAGGGTGAACTGTGGTCCGCCGACAACCTCTATCGCCTCTCAACACGGGTAGCTCGGAGTTTCATTCGGGTCGACGCCGACGAGGTCACCTATCCTGCACACGTAATTCTGCGGTATCGCCTGGAACGTGCGATGATCGACGGCGATCTCATGCCAGCCGACCTGCCCGGTGCATGGGCGGACGGCATGCGAGACCTACTCGACGTCGTGCCGCCGGATGACCGGAACGGATGCCTACAGGACATCCATTGGTACGATGGCGCTTGGGGATATTTTCCAACCTACACCATCGGTGCGATGGTTGCGGCACAACTGTTTGCAGCCGCCCAACAAGCCAATACGGGGATTGTACCAGGTCTTGCGACGGGCAATTTCGAGCCCTTAATGCGCTGGTTGCGGAAAGAGGTACATTGTCTGGGCGCACGCTTTTCAACCAACGCGCTATTGGAGCGAGTAACCGGACAGCCATTGGATCCAGCCGCCTTTAAAGCACACCTGAAGTCACGCTATCTGGAAGATTTGACATGAATGAAACAATGATCGAAATAGAGAAATTCTACGACGCCTTCGTTGAAATTTTGACGTTCACGGACTCGATCTGCTTCAAGCGATCATGATCCTCTGCATCGGCTATTAGCTGGCCGGCAAGTTCAACACAGAATTCCGTACCGCGAACGGTATATGCATCTTCATCCCGAACGCCTCGATTGGGGACACGGCAATCACCAATTTCTCGCGCAATGACAACCGCCGGGTCGATATTGTCGTCAGCATCTCTTATGACGATGATATAGACAACGCAACGGGTGTCCTGAAAGGCTTGATCGATGAAGATAATCGGGTTCTATCGGACCCGGGCCCGGCGACGATGGTCGTGGAGTTTGGCGACAGTACCGTGCATATCAATATGCGTTGCTGAGTTAACGGGTCGGACCATTGGGATGTGTTGTTCGACCTTAAACAGCTTGTCAGGGTCGAGGCGACAGGCTGCAGTATCCCTTCTCCGCAACACGACGTGCACATGATCGCTTAAGCTGGGGACTAAACCTCGTTATCGTGGTTCAGACGAAATTGGATCAGCGATT
>DJKK01000066.1:0-3606 GCA_002434595.1 Alphaproteobacteria bacterium UBA6544
GCTTCCATTCCCAGCAGTAGCGACGGCGTACCGCCAAGAATGAAGCCGAGGGTCGCGACCTCGAAGAATTCTTCTTTCGTCACCCCCGCCTTAACACCAGCGATCATATGCGCGCGTATGTGGTCGGGATGGGCATTCCGCGCAATGTCGACAGCAACATGGACGATTTGCTTGGTCTTCCGATCAAGATGGCGTTCCTTGATGTTCGCAAATTCCAGCCAGCGCTGGTAGTGCTGCATATACTCGGTATCCGCCTCATTCATAATCTCATGAACACCCAGGTGAAATCCGCGTTTCTCATGCGCGCGCGCCAATAGGTTTTCTCCTGTCTCGTCAATCATCGTCTCATCGCTCATCGTCTGCCACTCCGGTTATAAGTTTCGCTGTAAGTTAGAAAGGCGCGTGAGATGATATGACAAGTCAAACCAGAACCCGAAGGAGAGGCGAAGAGAATAGCCTCCGAGGCCATGTCGTGCATCAGCCGCAATTCCTGATGTGTCAATTCGTCGAGTTCGCTCGGCGAATTATCGGAAGGTTTTCCCTTCCTCAGAGGCCTCTTCCTCTCCGTAGGCATTAGCCGATGCCTCCACTAGGACAGCTCTCCCCCGCGACGGCGATATTGCCCGCAACCCAGCAGTATATTGAGTCGTATCATATATTGTTAAATCAAAAGGTTTATTATCGATCTCACCTTAATCGAGCCTAGGTTGCTGATAGGGAGGTTGAATTCATGGCAGAATATGACGTACAGGCCATCGATGCGGTGGTAAACATTTTCAATGACGACGCGTTGCAGCACCGGCCCGATTGGAAGGACGGTTTCTTCGGCGGCAAGATTGGTGCCGACACGGCAACGGTCCAAGGGGTTGAACTAGACGAGATGCTGCGCCGCATGGACGCGGCCGGCATCGAACACGGGTTTCTGATCGCCACAAAGTGCGGCCCGCTCGGCCATGCGTCCTGTTATCACCTGCCACCCGAAGTAGTTGACAAAGCCATCAAGCAACACCCGGATCGTTTCTTTGGGCTGCACGGCGTCGACCCAACGCAAGGTATGCAGGCGGTCTACGCGCTGCAGGAGGCCGTCGAGAAACACGGATATGTTGGCGCACATGGCTATCCGCATTGGTTCGAGCTTCCAATCGACCATGCGCGCTGGTACCCTATTTACGCGAAATGCTGCGAGCTCGATGTACCGATCCAACATCAGATTGGCCAATCACTCGTCTATGCGCCGGACTACCCATGCCGATCCGTTGGCCAGCCGATCACCATGGACGGTGTCGCCTGTGACTTCCCCGAGCTGAAGCTTGTCGGCATCCATGTTGGGATCCCCTGGGCCGACGAAGCCATCGCTATGGCCTGGAAACATAAGAATGTCTACCTAGGCTCCGATGCGCACGCACCGAAACACTGGCCCGCAAGTTTCATAAATTACATCAACACTTACGGTCAGGACAAAGTGATCTTCGGCACAGATTTCCCAGTGCTCGATTTCGAGCGCACTCGACGTGAGATCGAAGACCTGAATCTGCGCGAAATACCGAAACGCAAGTTCCTCCGCGACAACGTCATTAAGCTCTACAAGCTCGACGAACGCGGCGTGAAACTTTCCGGTAAGTGAGGCTCCGACCATGAGCAACTATCGACTAACCGACGAACAACGCAGCCTCAAAGAAGCGGCGCGGCGTTTCGCCGAAAATAAACTTCGCCCGATTGCACTGGAGACCGAGCGGAAGGGCGAAGCGATGTCACGCGAAGCGTTGAAGTTGATGGCAGAGAACGGCTATGTCGGCCTCGACATTCCGACAGAATACGGTGGACTGGGCCTCGACATCATGGGCTGCGCCGTGGTCCTGGAAGAACTCTCCTCGGTCTGGTTTTCCGCTTCGACCAATGCGATGAGCCTGTTGACGGGCCCCCTGCTGGTCTTCGGCACGGATGAACAGAAACAAAATTACTTGCCGGCAATTTCATCGGGCAACTTGCTCACCGCCTTCGCGCTCACTGAAACGGACGCCGGTTCCGACGCCTCCTCGATCCAAACCTTCGCCGCACGGGATGGGGACGACTGGGTGATCAATGGGCGCAAAATTTATATCACCAACGGCGCCCGCGCAGATCTGATCGTACTTTTTGCACGGACAGATAGAGACGCCCCACGTGGTGAAGGCATCACCCTGTTTCTGATTGAAAAAGGCTCGCCCGGCTTCTCAGTCGGACAGAAGTACGATATGCTGGCTCATACGGCGAACCCAGTGGCTGAGCTCGTTTTTGACGATTGTCGAGTTCCGAACAGCTGTATCCTCGGTGAACCCGGCGGCGGGGTCAGATATATGCAGGTTGGATTCTCGAAAGCTCGTGCGACATATGGCGCTCGCTGCGCAGCGGTGGCGCAAGCGGCACTCAATTACGCGCTCGACTACATGCAAACACGTGAGCAATTCGGCCAACCGCTTTCATCATTCCAAGCATTGCGGTTCCGGGCGGCTGAACTTTACGCCAAAATTGAGGCCGCCCGCCAGCTCTCCTACCACGCCTGCGCACTTGCGGACGCTGGGACTGACGATGCGCCGGTCGCCGCTTCAATGGCGAAACTCTTCGGCAGCGAAGTCAGTACCAAGGTGACGGAACAATGCATCCAGTTCCTCGGCGGACACGGACTGGATAAGGATCATCCCGTCGAGCGCTTCTATCGGGAAACGAAGCTCTTCCAGGTTGGGGACGGGTCAAGTGAGATGCTGAGCCTCTTGATCTCGCGCCATCTGAACAAACAGGCGCAAGCCGGCATGCACGCGCGCCTAGCGAGCGATTGAATGCGGCTGCGGCTCAGCTCGACAGCTTGAGTTTCTTGGCAATGATCTGGAGCATGACTTCGTTTGAGCCGCCGCCAATAGCACCCACTTTCATATCGCGGTAGTGGCGGCTGATGCGGTTCTCCTGCATTATCCCCTGACCTCCCCAAAAGCGCAGGCATTCGCCCGGCACCCATTCGCAGAGGCGGCCCATCTTATATTTCGCCATGGATGCCAGGGTCGTGACATCTTCACCGGCGACGTACTTTTCCGTGGCTGCATGCAACATGGCACGGAGCGCTTCCACCTCCGTCTGCATCTCGGCGATCCGAAAAGCGACGAACTGGTTATCGATAATTGCCCGGCCGAATGCACTCCGGTCACGGGTATACTCGATAGTCGTATCAAGCGCATCTTTGAGGATCCCGAGAGACCGCGCGACAACATAGAGGCGTTCCTCTTGGAACTGCTCCATCTGATAGATGAAACCACGCCCCTCTTCGCCTATTAGGTGATGGCCCGGCACCCGTACGTCATCAAAGAAGATCTGCGCGGTATCCGAGGAGTTAAGCGCCATCTTTTCCAGTTTGTGCCGGGTCACACCAGGCGCATTCAATGGCACGATGAACAAGGACTTATTGCGATGGGGTCCGTTTTCTTCGCTGGTATTTGCGAGCATGCACATCCAGTCAGCCTGGATCCCATTGGATATCCACATTTTCTGACCGTTGATGATCCAATCGCCACCATCGCGCCGTGCACTGCTCTTGACGTTTGCCACATCAGAACCGGATCCGACCTCGGACACGCC
>DJKK01000066.1:4010-12248 GCA_002434595.1 Alphaproteobacteria bacterium UBA6544
TATTTCGAGAGTGCAGGCACGCACATGTTGCTCTGGACGCCAATCGACGTGGAAATCCCATAAGCATGGATGCCGCCCATTTCCTCTGCACAAGCGACCTCATAAGAGTAGTCGAGCTCTGAGCCGCCGTAGTCCGTTTGCCGCGAGATACCGATCAATCCGGCGTCACCGAGCAATTTCATGACGTGATGCGCTGGAAACTGACCTGCTGCTTCCCACTCGTCGACATGCGGATTGATTTCCTCGTCGACTATCCGTTTCGCCGTGCGGCGCAACTCCTCATGCTCGTGGGTCCACTGCATCGAATTTCTCCAGAATTACAATCGCGCACGTTCTAGCGCGCCCAGACCCACGGAAAAACTAAAAATGAACCAGACTAACAAACATTGACATTTTATCGATAATTTCTTCATATCGCGTTAGCTATTCTTACGCGCGGTTGTGCGTGGACAGGGAGAGAGAAAATGAACGGAAGTGGCGCAATGAAATCCGGTTGGCAATTTTGGATCGACCGAGGCGGCACATTCACAGACGTCGTCGCACGCACACCGAAAGGCGAGCTAATAACCCACAAACTTTTATCAGAGAACCCGGAAGCCTACCGAGATGCCGCCGTCCAGGGTATTCGAGACCTCCTGGGCGTCGCCAAAGACGAGCCAATTCCATCCGGCAAAATCGACGCGGTCAAAATGGGCACAACGGTGGCAACTAACGCCCTGTTGGAGCGCAAGGGAGACCGAACCCTGCTTGCGACGACCGCCGGATTCCGCGATCAGCTGCGCATTGGTTATCAGGCACGTCCCGATCTATTCGCGCGCCAGATCGTCCTGCCCGAGATGTTGTATGAAAGTGTCATTGAAATTCCAGAGCGTGTCCGCCCCGATGGCAGCGTCGAGACGCCACTCGATGCCGGAGTGAGCCGCGAGCAGATGCAACAAGCATATGACGACGGCATTCGTGCCGTGGCGATTGTATTCATGCACGGTTATCGGTTCCCGGATCATGAACTGAAAGTGGCCGAGATCGCCCGAGAGATCGGCTTCACCCAGGTCTCCACCAGTTATGAAACCAGTCCTCTGATGAAGTTCGTCAGCAGAGGTGATACGACTGTTGTCGACGCCTACCTGTCGCCTCTACTTCGGCGCTACGTCGATCAAGTGGCGGCCGAGCTTGGCAACACCCGGCTAATGTTTATGCAGTCAAATGGAGGACTGACCGACGCCAATCTTTTCCAGGGAAAGGATGCAATCCTATCTGGCCCGGCGGGAGGCATTGTCGGTGCCGTCGAAACCGCAGCGCAGGCCGGGTTCGAGCGAATCATCTCGTTCGATATGGGCGGCACGTCGACCGATGTCGCGCACTATGACGGCGAGTTTGAACGCGCTTTCGAAACCTTGGTCGCAGGCGTGCGAATGCGCGCGCCTATGATGATGATCCACACGGTCGCCGCCGGCGGGGGCTCAATCTGCTTCTTTGACGGGTCGCGGTACCGTGTGGGCCCTGAGAGTGCCGGCGCCAATCCGGGACCCGCCTGCTATCGCCGCGGCGGACCGCTTACGGTGACCGACTGCAACGTTATGCTCGGCAAGCTGCAACCGGACTTCTTTCCGAATGTCTTTGGTCCGAATCAGGATGAACCGCTTGACGCCGATGTGGTCCGGGAGAAGTTTGAGGCATTGGCCCGAGACATACATGACGCGACCGGGGACCATCGGACGCCGGTCGAAGTAGCGGACGGGTATCTCAAGATCGCCGTCGAGAACATGGCGAACGCGATCAAGAAGATTTCGGTCCAGCGCGGATACGATGTCACCGGTTATACGCTGAATTGCTTCGGTGGCGCCGGCGGCCAGCACGCCTGCCTGGTGGCTGACGCCCTCGGTATGACGAAGGTTCTGATCCATCCATTTGCCGGCGTCCTCTCCGCCTATGGCATGGGTCTCGCAGATATTCGGGCACTGCGCGAACGCGCCGTCGAAGCTATACTCGAGCCTGGCGCGATGAAAGCACTCGATGAGTCGCTCAACGAGCTTTCAGTTGAAGCGAAGGGCGAACTCGCACGTCAGGGGCTTGCCGAGGAACAAGTCGAAGTGTTGCGGCGGGCCCACCTTCGCTACGAGGGAACGGACACGCCGCATCTAATTGACGTCGGGACACCAAGCGAAATGCAACAGCGGTTTGAAGACGCGCATCGTCAACGCTACGGCTTCATCATGCCGGGAAAGGCACTCATAATTGAGGCAGCAGCGGTTGAAGCCATCGGCATGATGACCGATCTCGAGGAACGAGAGCTTGGCCCAGGAGGTAATACGAGCGTATCCCCCTTAGCAGAAGTTACCTCTTTCATGGCGGGCGACGGGCACAAAACACCGGTCTTCGATCGAGACACTTTCGCTCCGGGCACCGTTATCGACGGGCCTGCCGTCATCCGGGAACAGACCGCGACGACGATCGTCGAACCCGGTTGGCGCGCGGAACTGACTCCGAAAGGCCATCTCGTGCTGAATCGGATCGGCGAGTTGCAACGCGAGTTCGCTATCGGCACGGAGTGCGATCCCGTCATGCTGGAGGTCTTCAACAACCTGTTCATGTCGATCGCGGAGCAGATGGGCCTCACACTTGAGAACACAGCGTTCTCCGTAAACATAAAAGAGCGCCTCGACTTCTCCTGCGCAATCTTCGACCCAGACGGCATGCTTGTCGCCAACGCGCCACATATCCCCATCCATCTTGGCTCCATGAGCGCGAGCATCCGCACTGTGTTGCGCGAGAACGCCGGAAAGATGAAACGGGGTGACGTCTTTGCCGTCAACGCCCCGTATAACGGCGGCACGCACTTGCCGGATGTCACTGCCATAACGCCGATTTTCGACGATGCTGGGGAAGAAATTCTGTTCTTCGTGGCGAGCCGTGGACATCACGCAGATATCGGTGGCATCACACCGGGTTCGATGCCGCCCGACAGCAAAGTCGTCGAAGAGGAAGGCATCTTGTTCGACAACTTCCTATTGGTCGATGGCGGCGATTTTCTCGAGGACAAGTTGCGCAAGCACCTCGCCGACCACCCGTATCCGGCGCGCAATCCGGATCACAACGTCGCAGACCTTAAAGCGCAGATCGCCGCGGGCGAGAAGGGCGTGCAAGAAGTCCGTAAGATGATCGATCAGTTCGGCCGCGATGTCGTACACGCCTATATGCGTCACGTTCAGGACAATGCCGAGGAGCAGGTTCGCCGTGTCATCGACGTGATGCAAGATGGCGAGTTCAGCTATCCAACAGACGAGGGTGCCGAGATCAAGGTGAAGATCACATTTAACAAGGAAGAGCGCTCCGCGACCGTTGATTTCACCGGGACCAGTGCGCAGCGACCTTCGAACTATAATGCACCGTCCGCGGTGGCTCGTTCCGCCGTATTGTACGTCTTCCGTTGTCTCATTGACGATAATATCCCGCTCAACGAAGGCTGCCTCAAGCCGATCAACATCATCATTCCGGAAGGCTGCATGCTGGCACCGAAATATCCCGCCGCGGTCGTCGCCGGTAATGTAGAGACCAGTCAGGTGGTGACCGACACGTTGTTTGGTGCGCTCGGGGTCCTCGCCGCAAGCCAAGGCACCATGAACAACGTCACCTTCGGCAACGACCGTCACCAGTACTACGAGACGGTCTGCGGTGGATCGGGAGCCGGACCGGATTTCGACGGCACCTCTGCGGTTCATACACATATGACCAATACACGGCTGACCGACCCGGAGATCCTCGAATGGCGATATCCGGTTCTTCTAGAAAGTTTCGGCATCCGCGATGGCAGTGGAGGTGCAGGCCGCCACAAGGGGGGCGCTGGAACGCTCCGTCGCATTCGCTTTCTTGAAGATATGGAGGTCATTATTCTTTCAAATCACCGTATCGTGCCGCCATACGGCATGTCCGGCGGGGCCACGGGCGAGTGCGGCCGCAATTGGGTCGAGCGAACCAACGGGTCAACCGAGGTGATGACGGCTATGGACAAGCGAAGCGTTAAGACAGGCGACGTGTTCGTCCTCCAGACACCAACGGGAGGCGGATACGGACCGGCCACCGAGCGGGCCGAACCGCTGCCTGAAGCGTCAGAGTGATGAGCCAGGCAGGCAAGAGCCGGATCGTATCCTCCGCGCATCTCGTCGCCGAGGAAGCCGCGGAGACCAGCGAGCTCGAATACGGTCTATGCGTTGCAACTAACGCGTTCAACCGATGGATCGTTCGCTGCATGACAGCCGCCGGCACACCGGACCTCGGGACCCTCGATATCATGGTGTTACACACCGTAAATCATCGGGAACGCCCAAAGAAGCTGGCAGATATCTGCTTCACCCTCAATATCGAGGATACACATACGGTCAACTACGCCCTCAAGAAACTGCTTAAGCTCGACCTGATCGAAGGAGAGCGGCAAGGCAAGGAGCGTTTCTACCGAACAAGCGAACAAGGCGAAGCCGCTTGTCGGCGTTACCGCGAGGTCCGAGGTTCCTGCCTGATCGAAACCCTTACGGCGCTCGGCACCGTCGATACCAAGGAAATCGGCGACGCAGCGCGGGTCCTACGGGCACTGTCCGGGCTCTACGATCAAGCGGCGAGGGCTGCGACGAGCCTGTAATTTAGCTAGCCGCCGCCATAGGGTCGTGCGTCGATAAACACTTGAACTGCAAAGAGCGCGTGTTTAATCAGAGACAACCCCCAGGGACGAGTAAGGGGCAGTTAGAGATATCAATGCGGTTACTTTTCGGCATTTCGCTAGCTTTTTTGCTCGCGTTCACCACCGCTGCAACGGCTGTGACCAAAGGCGTGCCGGAAGACGGTATTTTGTCTTTCGACATCGTCCGAAACGGCAGTGCGATCGGCACCCATACCTATCGCTTCGACCAATATGGTGGGCGCACCGAGGTGCGTATCAAAACCGAAGTTGATTTCAGGCTGCTCCTTATTCCGGTATATCGGTTCGAGCACGAATCACACGAAGTCTGGGAAAACGGCCGTCTTTCCTCACTTGAATCAAACACCAATGATAATGGCACGCTCGTAAAATTGCAGGTCTTCCGCGACGAGGACTCGCTCATGGTGATGGGTGAGGATGGTGAGTTGCACGTCGATCGTGAGATCATACCGGCCAGTCTTTGGAATCGAATGATGCTCGAGCGGAAAGAAACGTTGACGACAATTTCGGGCAACTTAAAGCGGTTTGAAGTCACTTATGTCGGTCAGGAAAACGTCGAAAATCCAGGTGCTACGTCACCTGCGCAACATTTTCGGCTCAGCGGAGAATTTGAACGGGAACTCTGGTACGATGCGAACGATATCCTCGTTCGAGTTCAGTTCGAAGCCTCCGATGGCTCTACCGTCGCCTACGTCCTAAAGTAGCGACCATACCTCCCATTATCATTTTCAAGCGAGGGACCTAACACTGATTTTACGTCCTATTCCCGTCCGAGAAGTAGGGAGAGCTTCTCCTTGGGCGGTACAATATCCGTGACGAGATCGCGTAGGAGACGTTTGTTGGTCAGCGGCCCGACTGTTACAGGTTCGCGGCCAAGGCGTGCAGTACACGCGTACACGGTTTTACCGTCAACTTTGACCATACATTCCTTGCATGTATTCGCATTTGTGCAGCTGTAGCGAATGGCTAATGACGAATCGGTATTCGCCCGTACCCAGATGAGCGCATCGAGAACGGACATGCCTTCGCGATACGGCACAGCAAACTCGTCGAAGGTTGGTTCGTTGTCGGGACCACCCCGCTGTACACGAAGCATCGCTGTCTCTTGAGTCATCGGTTGGCCTCCAACGGTTCGACTGCAATGGGATTTTTTACCAACGCTGTCGTTTCGACACAAAGCGCGTCGCCCTCTAGCCGAGTAATAAGATTCTGTGCCTGTCCGGGGTCAGTCCGCGGAAAGTCATCGCGTTGATGCGCCCCACGACTTTCCGTACGCTTTATCGCACCGAGGACAATCGTTTCGGCGGCCAGCAGGCCGTTCCAAAGATCGAACCAATCCTGCATTGACAGCGCGAACCGATGATCGCTCTCAGAAGGCCTATCCCCAATTTCGCGGCGCATCTCCCGAATTCGGCGGAGTGCCGCAGCAAGCCCCCCCTCGGTTCGCAGCAGGCCGACGTCTCGCCACATTATTTCTTGCAGATCGACCAGCAATCCGGCGAGACTGGGCCCGTAATCCGTCGCCGAGATGTCGCGGCTGGCACGAATGCGTTCAACTGCACTTTCGGCGGCTGCGTCCGACCACTCCCTGTCGCGTCCCGCCGCCGCCCCAGCTGCAAAGCGCCCTGCTCGTTCGCCGAAGACAAAGGCTTCGGAAATCGCATTACCGGAAAGCCGGTTTGCGCCATTCGCACCACCGACGGCTTCACCAGCGGCGTAGAGACCGGACACCTGGGTCTCCATGCGTGTGTTGACCCTGATTCCGCCCATGTGATAATGCGCTATCGGCGCCACCTCGACACTCCGTTCTCTAAGATCGATACCGTTCTCGGCCAACCGGTCGATTACCGGACCGAATGCAGACCGAAGTTCATCCTCAGGGATATGCTTAAAACTCAGAAACGCGCCGCCAGCTGGTGACCCCCGACCTGCAGCAACTTCCTGCAAGATCGCAAAAGATACCACATCTCGGGGCGCCGTGTACTTATCGGTGGTCTCAGCATGACCGTAATTTTGGACGAATTCCTTGCCATCGGCATTCAACAATCTCCCACCAAGCTTGTAGCGGAAGGGATCCCACATAATAGGATCCATACCGACCATTCTGGGCGCAAGGTGCCCTATCGGGAAGAACTGCACGAACTCCATATCGATGAGTTCCGCACCGGCGCGAAGCGCCAACGCGTAGGAATCGCCCCCCATGTTCACCGAGGCGCTATTCCGCTGATAGAGACGGGTTAGCCCACCGGCAGCAAGGATCACCGCATTCGCCTCGATGCGCACCGGCTCTCCTGTTTCCACGTCCAGGCCGACGGCGCCGACAACCTGATCTCCATCAACAATGATGTCTGTCACAGTCAGCTCACCAGCGCGACGCAAATTATCCGCGCGTCCCAATTGGGTTCGTAAGGTTTTTGCGACCGCCGGCCCCGTATTGAGGAAATCCACATAGACGCATCGCTCCACCTGATGTCCAGGTGCCATAACCTGCTTTAGATGATTACCTTCCCGCGCCCAACCTACTTTCCATTCCTCCATCTCCCGGATGCGAACAGGCGCTTCTTCACAGAGGACAGCGGCGAGTTCCTCGTTGCAGAGGCCGCGACCAGCCTCAAGGGTGTCACGCAGATGATGCGTCCAGTGATCCGGTTCCTGCTCACCGACAGCGGCGGCAACAGTCATCTGCGCCATTATGGTTGCGCCGCCACGGCTAATCAGACTTTTGTCGACTAGGACGACGTCCGCACCGTTACGCGCCGCGGAGATTGCCGCATACATGCCGGCACCGCCCGCACCGACCACCAAAACATCCGTTGAAACTTCAGCCGCCATTATCTTATTCGAACTCCTCGACGATAGCCCTTACCTTGACCCGCTGCTGATCGGGAGGAAAATCTCCAGCCGCCCAATGAATTGTTGAACGCTGATCCCAAATCAAAAGATCCCCGACCGACCAATCATGCACATAGGTATTGTCCGGACGTGCTGCATGCACGACCAAGCGCGAAAGCAACTGCACGCTTTCCGTTGGCTCCAGTTCGCGAAATCGTCGCGAGTGTGTTTCGTTCAGGTACAGCGCGCGTTTGCCCGAGACCGGATGGACCTTAACGACCGGATGAACGGCATACACGCTATCTTCATCCTGATGGTCATCCAGCGGATTCTCAAACATTGTGCCAAAATGGCCCGCGCCGTGGCGGTGCAATCCAGTGAGGCCCGACACCCGCGCCTGCACATCCGCATCCAGGGTCTCATATGCCGCACACATATCCACAAACAAAGTGGCCTCTCCCTCGGATTTAACCTCAATAGGCATACAGAATGCCGAGCTCGGGCGATTCCTGGGTGCAGCTTCCGTCCGAATGCCAAGTCGTGGCGCGCGTGTTTCCAAAGGCATCGATAGATCCGTCTTCCGCCAAATCGGTCAACCAGACCAAATCGGGCGATTCCGCATGTCTGTATTTTCTTAGTACATGCTCCTGCAATGGGCCGGACCCTCTGGCAAAAGCTTGGAATTCGGACACGGCAAGCGGTGCACCGCGGAAAAC
>DJKK01000163.1 GCA_002434595.1 Alphaproteobacteria bacterium UBA6544
AAACCAGAGCAAATTTGTCTTACAGCGGATTTGAAATTTACCCACCCTCCTAAAATGTTAAATTTCTCAATCAGTTAGAGAGGGGTGGTGCCCAGGGGCTGATTTGAACAGCCGACACCAGCATTTTCAGTGCTGTGCTCTACCAACTGAGCTACCTGGGCACGGTGCCAATAGAGGGCGGACGATTTAATAGATAAATTGGGTCCGCTTGTCCAACGGAAAGGCGCAACGCGAACACAAAACTGGCGGACAAAAAATCGCCCACCCTATAATCGGTCAGCTATGTAGATGCGGAATTCGCGATGCTTTTAACGAGGCTCAAGAACTTCCGCTGCACATCAGTCGGCGCCGCAACGTAATTACGCACAAGTTCAAGCGTCTCACGCTTCATGTGGAAAGATTGGCGGCGCTTGTCTTCCTCTTCCTTAGATTCAGAGAATTCCTTGAAGAACCACTGCACGGGAACATCGAGAACCTGAGATATTTGCCACAACTTACTGGCGGATATCCGGTTCATTCCGCGCTCATACTTTTGCAACTGCTGGAAGGTAAGACCAATCGCGTTGGCGAGCTCCGTTTGGCTCAATCCGCAAAGTACGCGGCGCTGCCGAACGCGTTGACCGACATGAACGTCGATGTCCCGAGGGCCATCCTCTATGACAGTGCGGCGCCGACGCCGTGGTTTCGCTCTCGGCTTCTTCTCCTGCATTGTCATATTAGTATCTGCTGCCATTTTTACCTCTTCGCGCCCATCTCGCGACACTGGTTAGAATGAAATTTCCTGAATTGCCATACTTGGAGGCCTCTGTTTAGCCGCGTCGTTTCGTCACGGAAGGCAACTCCTGATACGGTTTCCTTGATACTACTGTACACGCTCTGAGTTGATACTTGAATTTATAGTAATCCTAATACTCCTCATTCTCGGGGTTTTGACCCGGAAATTCGACCAAATCTGCTTCTTCGTCTGTTGGGATTCGATAATGCCCTCCGAGCCAGCTACCGAGATCAAGGTCGGCGCACCGCTTTGAACAGAACGGCCTATATCGTGTCACCTTGTCGGCGCCACACATGGGGCATTTACCGCCCATTTTCCGGACGCCGTATCGTTTCAATGCGGTAATCAATCACAGATTGATCCTCCACTAGCTCGAGTGCGCCACCCATCCGCCGTCTCGTCTCTTCAAAGGCGGAAGCGAATGAACCCTTCAGCAAGGATGCAACCGCGTTTGAAACGATAAGACGAAATCCACCAGCGCCCTTTAAACGTAAAGCTGCCCGCAACGCAGCACACAAAACATATTCGCTCGAAAGTCGCATGGCCGCAGTCCTCTGAGACATCAAGGTCTCATAAAGAGCCGGTCCGTCGCGCCGCCTCGTGATCTCGAGGAGCCCACCGGCTGTCATGCCCAGCACATCGACCGGCACCGGCGAATCGCCAAATTCCCGCCGCATCGCTTCAACTATTTTTCGGCCATGGGATCGCTGACGCATATTGATGAAATCAACAACGATCAATCCGGCGATGTTCCGAAGGCGAATCTGGCGGGCAACTTCTGCAGCCGCCGATAGATTCACGGTCAGGACTGCGTCGTCCTTCTGTCGCCCCCCGCCAGCTCCTCCCATATCGACATCGATTACGGTCATCGCCTCGGTGGGCTCGATCGTCATACGGCCGCCGCGTGGAAGCGGCACTTGTGGTTCAATCAATGCCTCAAGCTCATCTCCCACACCGTATGTCTCGAAGATCGGCTCTTCACTATCATAAAATGCCAGGCACTTCCTAAGATCGGGCCAATTCTCCCTCACCAACCTCGACAGATCGTGGAATAAATTTCGATCGTCAAGCATGACAACGGAATCCCCTGCGATACGATCCCGCAGCACACGCTCAATCAATGTAGGAGGCGGCAACAAAACCGTTTCCCTGTCATCCCTACTAACCGCGTCGGACCAACGGCGTCTCAAAGCATCCATTTCAGACAGAAGAGCTGTCGCTTCCGCGTGCACCGCCTGACTCCGAACCGACCATCCCTCTTCGGTCAGATCACTTTCTTCGAAGATCGACCTCAGTTCTTCAAATTTACGGCCGGACTTCATCCGCTTTGGCCACTGAACCTCCGTCCCCCCCGGGCGAAACACGAGATAGCGTCCCGCAATCGAAATCTCCCGTCGCACTGCCGGCGCCTTCCCGGCGGACGCCTCTCGGAACACCTGAGCGACCAGCCGTTCTCCTTCGTGAAGTCCCTGCGCTCGGTTGAGAAAAACATTCTCACCAATCCCAATGTCGACAAATGCCCCGCCAATACCGCGTTCGATTTTCGCAACGCGGCCACGAAAGACCCCCTCCCGCAATGGCCGATCATCGATCCGCTCGATGAGAAACTCCTGTAGCCGGTCCCGTTCATCAACAAACGCAATTCGCGTCTCCCCGGGGGACACCTCGACCAAGATATCCTCAGTCATGTAGCGGACTCCCCTTCCATCCCCTTAAGAAGAGATGCGGTTTCGAACAACGGGAGGCCAACGACGTTCGAATAGGAGCCGCTGATTGCGGAAACGTAAGCGGCGGCACGCCCCTGTATTGCGTAGCCTCCCGCCTTTCCTTGCCACTCGCCAAGATCGAGGTAGGCACGTCGTTCCGCGTCGTCGAGGCGTTTGAACTTGACCCGAGTCATGACGCATCGCTCTCTAAGATGGCCTTCCGGTGAGACGAGGGCTACGCCGCCATACACGCGATGCGCCCGCCCGGACAATAATCCCAAGCAGCTTTCCGCCACCGCTTCGTCCTCGGCCTTCGGCAGAATACGCCGGCCAACTGCAACGACAGTATCTGCGGCGAGGATCCAGCGATCCGGTGCCTGAGTCGCAACTGCAATAGCTTTCTCACGGGCCAGTCGCGCCGCAAGCGGGCGCGGTAGCTCTGTAGAATTTGGGGTCTCATCGATATCCGCCGGAATGACAGAATGCGGAACGATGCCAATTTGAGCCAGCAACTCGATCCGCCTGGGCGAAGCGGATGCAAGAACGAATTCAGGATTGGAAGAAACTGTCATCTTCATCCACGGCGGTGGCCTTCACTTCACGTATCGAGTGGGCGTGACGATGGAAATCGATCGCGGATTCGCTCGAGCAGTTGATCTCTCACCTGCCTGTAAGCAGCGAGGCATGTGTCACGGTTACCTTCGACGATACTTGGGTCAAATGTATGCCAGAATTCCAGGTCGACTGCCATGGTGCGGGTCAATTCCACTGCGCGGTGCTGTGCCTCAGGCGAAAGTGAAATAATGAGGTCGTAGTACTCATCCTCAAGATCATCGAAGCTCTTTGAACGGTGCCTGGAAAGATCAATCCCGATTTCGTCCAGAACTTCTACAGCGAAACCCTCTAGTTCGCCCGCACGAACACCAACCGAATCGACGTAGATGCGATGACCATGGAGATGCTTGAGAATGCTCTCCGCCATCGGTGAACGCAGCGCGTTCTCCGAGCAGGCGAACAGAACCGCACCCGGCAGGTCGCTCACGATTTGACGCTCCCGGATCTCATGCCGTCACCCACGTATATGAAGGACGCAGATGAGCGTAAACAGACGCCGCGCCGTGTCGAAATCGACTTCAACCGCATCACGCAGACGCTTCATCAAGATGTCCGATCCCTCGTCATGAAGTCCGCGGCGCGCCATATCGATCGTCTCAATCTGAGACGGTGTCAATCGTTTGATTGCTTCGTAGTAGCTTTCACAGATCTGAAAATAGTCGCGAATTAACCGCCGTAGAGGGACTAGCGGCACCGGAATTTCGCGAAGCGACTGATCCGAAACATCGCGAATATCGAGTATCAGCCGATTGTGATCTTCAATCCGAAGATGCAGATGATACGGGCCCTCGACATTTCCCACCGGAGCAAAATGATTAGATTCAAGCAAATCATAAATCGCGACCGCACGCTCTTGCTCAACTTCGGGACTACGCCGGACGATCGACGTCTCGTCGAGAAAGATCTGGGCAATGCGATCCACCCACATATCAAACGTATCGGTCAGGAATTGAGCCGGACCGCCACCGATAGTGCATGCGCGTCCAGGCCCTCCGCCTTCGCCAAAGCAACCGCAGCGGGACCAATCCGACCCAGGCTCTTCCTGTCACAAGCTGCAAATGTCGTGCGTTTCATAAAATCCGGAACGCCAAGACCGGATGAAAATCGGGCGCTGCGCGACGTCGGCAAAACGTGGTTTGGACCCGCCACATAATCGCCGATCGCCTCCGGCGTATAGCGCCCAAGAAAGACGGCACCGGCATGACGTATTTTTGAGGCAAGCGAATCTGGGTCGTCTACGGCAAGTTCAAGATGCTCGGGCGCGATCCGGTCTACCAGCGCCGGTGCGTCCTCTAAGCGCTCGACGACGATTACCGCGCCCTGGTCGCGCCAGCTTTGAGCTGCGATTTCGGAGCGCGGCAAACTATTCAGGCGCTCTTCTATGGCGGCGATCACCTGCTCAGCGAAATGCCCGCTGTCCGTTATCAAGACCGATTGCGCCGACGTGTCATGTTCCGCCTGTGAGAGGAGATCAACGGCGATCCAATCTGGATCGTTCTCAGCATCCGCAATCACTAGAATTTCTGACGGCCCGGCAATTAGGTCGATACCGACCACGCCAAAAACCCGCCGTTTGGCCGCAGCGACATAGGCATTTCCCGGCCCCACGATCTTGTCGACCGGACGTATCGTGTCTGTTCCGTATGCAAGAGCGGCGACCGCCTGCGCTCCTCCAAGTGGGTAGATTTCGTCGATACCAGCGATATGTGCCGCGGCGAGCACCAATGGATTGATGACATCATCCGGCGTTGGCACGACCATGACGACACGTTTGACACCGGCCACTGACGCAGGAATTGCGTTCATCAGAACCGAACTTGGGTAGGCCGCCGTTCCACCAGGTACATAGAGACCGACAGAATCAATTGGGCTCCAACGCGCACCGAGCCGGACGCCATCAGCGTCTTTATATTCAACAGGTGCTGGCACCTGCGTCTCGTGGTATGCCCGGATCCGCATTGAAGCTGTCTTTAAGGCCTCGATAGTATCCATCGGACATTGCTGAATGGCTGCAGCGATACGCTCCTTTGGAATTCGAAAATCTTCCAATGTCAGGGAAACTCGGTCGAACTTCTCAGTATATTCGGCAACGGCCACATCGCCGCGGCTTCGAACTGCTTCGATTATTGACGCTACAGCCGTATCGACATCTTCCTCGACTTCACGATTGGCCTCGACGAAGGATTCGAACTCGGACACGAAACTCGGGTCGGATGCGTTCAGTCTAAGCGGCATCCGCTACCTCTCTGAAACAGTCGATCCAACCGCCAACGTCGACCGGCCTGGTCTTGAGTGCGGTCCGATTGACAACCAATCGGCTGGAAATTTCAGCGATCGTCTCGACCTCTACCAGACCGTTTTCTTCCAAAGTCTTTCCGGTTGATACAAGGTCGACAATACGACGGCACAGGCCCAGATTTGGCGCCAATTCCATCGCGCCATTCAGCTTAATACATTCTGCCTGCACCCCTCGGCCCGCGAAGTGTCGCTTGGTAATGCCGGGATACTTGGTCGCAATCCGGATGTGACTCCAGCGCGAGGGATCGTCTTCCGAGGCCATGGCCCTCGGTGCCGCAACGGAAAGTCGGCACTTTCCGATACCCAGATCAACTGGTGCATAAATCTCAGGGTAGTCGAACTCCATCAGGACATCGTTGCCGGCAACACCTAGATGCGCCGCCCCGAACGCAACAAATGTCGCGACGTCGAAACTGCGAACCCGAATAATACTTAGCTGCGGAAGGTTGGTTTCGAATTTTAAGAGCCGTGAATCCGGGTCTTCAAACGCGGGTTCCGGCTCGATGCCAGCCGCGCGGACGAGCGGCATGACTTCACGCAGGATGCGTCCCTTCGGAAGGGCAAGGACCATAGCTTCGTTAAACAACACTGCGACTTTCCCGATTCTCTCTACTTTCGGCGGCCCTTATGGCACAGGCACCGCAGGCTTTCCAGCTATATGGCCTGCCTTCAGCCGTTGTAGAAAGGTCTTCCTGAACCGCGCAACCAGAGACGTACCAGGTGTCGACGACGCTCGGGCTCCGGCCAATCTGTGAAGCCAGTCCGCCGATGACCGCAGCGGCGATTGTCCACAATTTGGATTTGGCCTGGCTCGAAGAAGAACTCTTTCACCATACTCGGATCGCGAAGGATAGCCTCGAAGGCCTCCATCGCCGCTTTGCCGCGAGGGTCGAGATTTTCGCCCACCAGTTTCTGTCCATTTAGAACCTGAAAGCGGGAAAGTCGGGCTACCAGCCCCTCATCCGACACCTCAAACATCGGATGTCGGAGCGTTTTTTCATCGTCGGGGGCGTGTTCGCGCTGACGATCAAAGACAAAATTCTCGTAGAGTCGTGGCAGTAACTCCGGGTGGCAGCGGCGCATCTCGTTGTGCGCCGCGTAGAAACTGACAAGCCCACTAATACCACCTTCCTTTGCAGTCTGCAGACACAGCAAGGATACAAACCAGGGAGGACAAAGATTATAACTATTGTCCGTATGGAAGTTCTGCTCGACGTTGGTTATGTCTGGGCGTACGCCATTGCCCGGTTTCTTGCCGGTATCGCGCACGTCGTAAATCATCGTACCATCCCACTTTTGTGCGACGGGTCTCTCGACCATCGAACAAAGCAACCAGTAGACAGCCTTTGCGTCGTCCCGCGACCACTGTTCGAGCGGTAATCTGTCGATTAAGACAAATCCGGGCCCATCGTCGAGACAGCGCCGAGCCGCCGCCATGAGATCCTGGCATTCGGGCAGTTCGAAATCGTCGACACGTAATGCCGGTAGTGGCAAGGGGTTCCCGGACAGCTCCGCAACAAGACTGTCGAGTTCAGCCCGGCAAGCGTCCGAAATCTCGACGCGACCTGCATCCTCCGGAAGCGCGCCACCGGTCCAAGAAATCTTACCCTCGATTTCTTCATCCCAAACCGTTGGTTGAACGGAGAACATCGTTGCAGTCTCTCCGACGTCAGCGGGTGATGGCGTCAAACAGAATCTTGCTGTTCGGTCCCGCCAATACGACGGCCTTATGCCCTTTATCGGCGAACTTCATGTAACTCACGTCGTTTCCCATACGTTTCAAACGCTCATGTGTGAAATCTGTCATAGCACGCCAACGTTCGTCATTTATTATTCGGCTGAGAATTCAATATTCACATCATCTGTAATATAAACGGGAAATATTTTATTAGAAGTACGAGATTAACATTTCCAAAAACATACTCGCAATCGCGAAAATTGTTAGCCTAAACTCCTCAAAGTAACTTCACATCCTAAGTATTAGAATATTAATGGTAGACAAGTTGTGGTAGCCAAATCGCCAGATCAGGAAAAATTAATAAAAAGGATATCAAGAAAAACATACTGAATAAAAATGGCACAGCACCAATACTGACATCATTGAAATCACCACCGCGTGCACGTATGCCTTGCACAACATACAAGTTTATTCCGATTGGGGGTGTAATAAGAGCCGCTTCCATTAGCACGGTTATCATTATACCAAACCAAACAGGGTCAAAACCTAAGAAAATGATGATGGGGAAGACAACCGGAATTGTTGTCAGCATCATAGAGAGAGTCTCCATAAACATACCAAGAAGCAAATAGAAGCCAATAATGACAAGCATTGTCTGTATAGGCGTCCAGCCGAGCTCTTTGATAGCTTCCAGTATTGACTGGGTCACTCCCATAAAACCGAGTACAAAATTCAGAAAAACCGCCGCAAGTATTATAAGCATAATCATGGCAGTTGAACGCATAGTGCCTTCAAATGCCTCTTTGAGCATCGTAAGATTTAGGGCTTTATTCCAAGCAGCTATAATTAATGAACAACAAACGCCGATAGATGCTGCTTCAGTTGGTGTTGCAATACCTGCATAAATGGAACCCACGACTGCCATAAAAAGAATTATGGGAGGCAATAGATCAGGAAGAACCTTTATCCGGGACTTCCAATTGGTCTCGACCTTTTCGCCATCTAATTGCGGACGGACCAAGCATGCGATTACAATCACGCCCATAAATAATAGCGCGAGCGAAACACCGGGAAATATTCCAGCGAGATAAAGCTCTGGGACAGATGTATCAGTGAGTAAGCCATATATAATAAGGTTGATTGAGGGGGGCACTAATATACCCAATGTCCCCCCAGCCGCTAATGACCCAAGAAATAGACGCTCGTTGTAACGCCTCTTTTCAATTTCTGGGTAGGCGACGGTGCCCACTGTTGCTGCCGTCGCAACGCTAGAACCGGAGGAGGCAGCAAATATTGCACATGAACCAATATTGGCGTGCATTAAGCCGCCAGGAAGCCATGAGAGCCATTGAATGACGGCGTTGTACATCCTCAGAGCTATGCCCGCACGCAACATTATTTCCCCTAATAAAATGAACATCGGGATGGCAACAAGGATATATTCAATACTTTGTTCCCAGACGAAGTCGCCGAGCATCAATGACCGGCGGCCACGCATGAATATTTCGTCTAACGATAGACTTAGAATGCCCAGTACCGCAGCAACTGGGACTGCGGCGATGATTAGCGATAAAAGAATTGCCAATATGACTATGGGCATTAAGCGTGCGTCTCCTCTTGAATTTCTTCTTCCACAGTTTTCACACCAGAAATTCTATTTACACCTTGCCAATCTTTTCTAATCAAGCTGATCAGACAGTAAAGAGTGACGAAAGAAAGTGATACCAAGAAAAAGAAAAGACCAGAAATCCAAAAGGCTTGTGGCATCCAAAGAGGTGTTGCTAAAGTTGTCTGAGCGGTCGAATTAAATTCCCAGTTTTCAACAAACATTTCCCACGAGTTTGTGAAAAGAAAATAAATGTACAGTGAGAGTAAAATTAACCCCAACAAATCAAGAAACGCTTTTGAACGTAAACTCAATAGATTATATAAAGCGTCTATTCGAATGTTATTTCGGGTGAAAAGACAATAGGAATATGCCCATGTTGTCGCGCCAGCGAAAATGTAGCCTGATATTTCATCAGAACCAGACATTGTAATACCAAAAATTTTACGAGCTAAAACGTCGATCGTAACCATAACCGCCGCGAACAATAGCGCGGCCCCACCAATCCAGACGGTGATTTTTGAAAATGATGCCAATCTTGTATGTATAATTTTAAGCAAATTTAATTACCACTTCTAAAACGAGCAAATTGCGCGGGTAATTAAATCACCCGCGCAATCGTACAACCAGCATTTATCAAAGTTTAATTATTCAGACGCGGTCATCCCAACAATCTTGCCGATTGTATTATTCCATTCATCCGCGCAATCTTTACCGCAACGTTTGGCCCAACGCTTTAGTACTACGTTTTGCGCAATATCTTTCAGCATCTTCTGATCAACATTAGTGGGCTCAACCGCTACCATGCCGCCAGGCTTTCCTTTGTCGCATGGCCCTTGTGCATTGCAATCCATGCCTTTTTGATCGAGAGAGACCTCAAACTTCCAGATATCATTCTCAACGATTGACGCTTGATCCAAAATCAGCTTCTGAGTGTCGGAATTTAAAGATCTCCATGTATCCATATTGATGGCTGTAAATGTAGCCGCATAGCCGACACGCACGCGAATATTATGTGTTACAACCTGCCACCACTTTGCGTTATAAGCTGGCATCGTCCCCGTGATACCGCAGTCGGCAACACCTTTCTGCAATGCCGGAACCACTTCAGCAAAAGCAATCGTAACAGCTGAAGCATCTAAGCCTTCAATGAAGTCACCCAAAGTTCTTGAATAAGTCCGTATTTTTTTTCCCGCCAAACTTGAAAGGGGTACCTTAGTAATTGATTTGTCCCCGAGATTGCACCAAAGTTGCTGACTCGGGAATGGGTATATATTTATTACTTTACCGTTATATTTATCCTTGATTTCGCGCTCAATAATGGGCCGGTACGCCTGCACCGCTTTACGATACGTCCCAAAATCCTGTATTACCCCAGCCAAGTCGATACCTTCCAAAGCCGGACTGGCCTTTGCGCTATACGATGTCAGTGCATGAACCGCATCATAAGCACCCTTTTTAAGCCCCGACATCACCTCATAACCCTTGAGACCAAGTTCGGTGTAAGGTTTGGCGTTCGCAGTTAATTTGCCGTCGGACGCATTTGGAAGCATTTCCGTCCAGAACTTTTTCTCAAATTGCTTCCAATTCTCAAGAAAGCCCCACGTGCCAACAACTTCAAAATTATGTTTCTGCACATCCGCGTAAACCTGATTTGCACCTAGTGTTATCGAAGCACCTATAAGTGCTCCAAATACCAATTTCGATTTAATGCGCATTTACCTTCTCCATTTTGTTTGCCAGCAACTCTGATACTGCCTCTAACAACTCAAATGATCTCATCCCTCGTACGATTTAAAATTCAAAGGAATACGATACCATATAAGCTACATTACATACAGCGATGCGACTCACTGCAACGTCGTTATAGATTAATAGAGAAAGCCATCTCCACAAATAGTCAAATGCTGAATGCAAATTTGTGGCGCATGATAATAATGGAACGACGTCACGGCCTGCCTACGTCGTTGGTAACAGTTTAGTATTGGTGAGAAATATGACATGGTTTGTCGGCGTAGACGTAGGCGGAACTTTCACAGATTTTTATGTTTTCGATGAGAATGGTGAGATTGAACACATCCACAAACGGCCCTCGACACCAAGCGATCCCGCCGACGCGATTCTTGCCGGCCTCGACGATCTCGCTTGCGATTACGGAGTAAAACCCGCCGTTATTACCCGTTTCGCCCACGGCACTAC
>DJKK01000082.1 GCA_002434595.1 Alphaproteobacteria bacterium UBA6544
GCTCAGAAAAATGGCATTGATGTTTTGTTCGAATGTCGTGTCTTGTCCCTACTTTACGATGACGAAAAAGTCTATGGCGTCAAAGTGCGTCAACAGGGTAAGGTCAAAGAATTAACCGCGAAATCCGTAGTTCTTGCCGCAGGTGGCTTCGAAGCGAACGCAGAAATGCGTACCCGCTATCTCGGCCCCGGTTGGGAATTGGCGAAGGTTCGCGGTACCCGTTACAACACCGGCGATGGCATTCGCATGGCGCTGGACATCGGGGCGATGCCCTACGGTAATTGGTCGGGATGTCATTCGGTCGGATGGGACTTCAACGCCCCTCCCTACGGCGATCTCGAAGTTGGTGACAATTTCCAGAAGCATAGTTATCCGCTCGGAATTATCGTGAATGCGGACGGCAAGCGTTTCGTTGACGAAGGCGCCGATTTCCGGAACTACACCTACGCGAAGTACGGTGGTGAAATTCTTAAGCAGCCGAACCAACTCGGTTGGCAGGTTTTCGACCAAAAGGTCGTCGACAAACTTCGCGACGAATATCACATTCGTCAAATCACCAAGGTAACGGCAGACACGATCGAGGAGCTGTCCACGAAGCTGGAAGGCGTGAACGCGGCCCAATTCGTCAAGACTGTTGAAGAGTTCAACGACGCGGTCATGGACGATGTGCCCTTCAATCCGACCGTGCTCGACGGACGCGGCACGAAAGGCCTCGGTGTTCCGAAAACGAACTGGGCCAACAAGCTCGATGAACCGCCCTACGAGGCCTACCAGATTACATGCGGCATCACTTTCACCTTTGGCGGATTGAAGGTGGACCCCGGCTCCGGCCAGGTGGTTGATACGGATGAGCATCCAATACCCGGCCTCTATGCGGCGGGCGAGCTCGTGGGAGGCATATTTTTCTTTAACTACCCAGGCGGCACGGGGCTGACCTCCGGCGCCGTATTCGGACGGCTCGCGGGAACATCCGCCGGCGCGGCCTCTAAGGCATAGAAAAACCTGACATTAAAGGAACAGGGCGAGCGCGAGTATCGCCCTGTTTTTAAAGGCCTCTGATTGGCTTTTATCGAAGCGGTCGCGAATTTTCGCCACGATTTCGCGTTCCTTCTGCGTCGCCGGCAAACGCCCAATTTTAAGGCGGCAAAGCCCGTTGATAATATCCCCCGCGCGCGACAGCGGCTCAAATACTGCCTTACTTTCTTTCTGCGAATACAATGTCGCGGACAAGTAGTGCCGCACCTCGTGAAGCTTCTCGGTAATCCTGGCTTCGGGGTAAATGCGGACCGCAAATGAAATGAACTGCCCCTCATCTGCGATGCCGTAGCGTTCCGCCACCCTCGTATAGGCGTGGACCGCTAAACGCAACCGGTCAATCTTTGGAAGGGCTGCAAAATTGTTGGAGATAAAAGCGATATTGCAGAACAATTGAACAGCCAACACAAGATAAGGGTCGCCGAGTTGGAAGTCCGGAACGCCAAGCGCTTTGCCGGTGCTTGCCGCCATGTCAAACTCTGCGTCCGGCTCTTCCGACGCTTCGGATTCACTGTCGACAACGGCCGGGATTCTACGAACGCATAAAGCCTCGGACACCGTTTCGATCTTACCGCCGAAAGCCACCTCGGAGAGAAGTGCCATTTCGAAACCGACCGCATTGCGGAATGGAATTGTAGCGACATACGGTCGGCGAAACATTCCATACCAGAGATCAAGGCCGATTTCAGATTCGAGAAAACTCTCGACGCGGCGAACTGGGTCCTCCTCACCAATATTCAGCGGTGTGTCATCATCACTATCCGCCCCTCGGCTGCTACCGACGACCATCGACAGGTCTCTTTTTTTCTTTAGCCGATTTACGCAAGCTGACAGAAACTCGGGATCGAGCGTATCGCCGACCCCGATCCACATGAAATACATCCCCTTGCTGCGCGCCAATGCTTCAGCGTGAGACGGGAGAATTCCGAAGTGCCCCGGTGTTTTGATGTAGACAATCCTGTCATCTCGTTCCGCCAGCACTTTCGCGGGATTGTCATCGTCATCGTCCCCAAAATCGTCGACGAGAACGATCTCGAAGGTGCGATGCGTTTGCGAAAGAATTGAGTCAACGGTACCCGTCAAACCCTCGAATGTTTCAGTTAACGGAATGCCAACACTTACCAGATCGGACATCTGTAATGGCCTTGTGTTTCTCGAGTGCCGCGCAGTCTTTCGCAATCAAAATGCGAACGCGACACCCCACTTTCGCCGTACATAACATAAGCCAAACTCAGCCCGATTGTAACAAAAAACTGCGTGAATCTCCGTGTCTCAGCTTTGACTGGGCAGGTTCGATTCTACGTCTGGATCTATCGGATACAATGGTCGCCGCGACTTCTTCCACGGAAATAGAGAGTAATCAGACGTGCAGGTTCCGGGCCCCGATACCATGACAATCTCTCTTGCGATTGGCTCAAAACCGGCACGGAAATGCTGCCGCGATTTTAATAGAACGAAATCTTTCCTAGCAGGATCGATTCCGGCATGTGTGAAACACCCTTGGTCGAAGGGTTCGAACCGGCCCTCGGAAATCACGATCTCGATCCGACCTGTATCCAGTACCACTGTCCTGCCGATATTCATACGCACACCGGTGAACATCGGCCCGCTAACCGTAAATTGACCGTCAGTAATCCGCCGAACGGTTCCAGTCACTGTGACGGGTTGACCAACTAGAGACATCGCCGGCATATCTACCTTGCCACCCAATTGCAACGTCACTTCCGCGCCGATGCCAGCATCGATCAACGACGCCACTGCTTCAGGATCACTAAACGGCCCAGCGCACACATTCTCGAGACCTTGCTCAATCACCTCGGCAAGTACGGCCATCACATCCTGATTTCCACCCGAGCCGCAATTGTCACCATGATCGATCAACATTACCGGCCCATCGCCAGGAGCGATCCCCATCGCGGCGGCAACGGATTGTTCAATCGGCTCGACCTCAAACACAAACTCGTCGCGTTTATCCCATAGCTCCTGCATTAGATCGAACAGGAACCTTTCCGCCGCGTCCTTGTTTCCATCAGCGACAACAATTCCCGAAAGACCGACATGCGGTATATCCGAGAGCGGAAAGCCGCCGAACAGTGACGCATTTAAAATGCTCCCATCCGCTTCCGCCTTCATCGCCCGCTCCATGACCGCCTGCATCGGCTGCATCGAGGGCGCATGCCGGTTCATATGCGTCAGAACCGGGAGCGAATGCCACGCCATCATCGGACTGACCTCACCATTCAGAGCGCGGATCAAGGTGCGCCCTGCCCTAAGGCCAGTCTCATACATATCAATGTGAGGATATGTGCGGTAGCCACAGATGACCGTTGCATTGTCGACGATCGCGGCGGATAGATTGGTATGGTAGTCGAGTGCAACCGCAATAGGGAGGTCTGGCGCCACTTTGCGAAATCGCCGAAGGAGTTCGCCTTCGCCGTCGTCGAACCCCTCAGTCACCATCGCGCCATGCAGATCCAGAAACAGCGCATCACAACCTTTCTCGATCGACCCGATGACTGCTTCTGAGCAGAGATCAAGGATAGTATCCGGCGCGGGTGCGCTCGGGTGAGCATTTCCCGCGAAGGGAAAGTCAAGTTCTACGTTCTCTTCCTCGGCAAGATCTATATAGGCAGCGACCGGATTGTTCGTGTCTCGATAGAAACGCCAAGTTTCCTGGCCCGTTGCCGGCCCGTCGGTCGGCCCCACCCGGCCGAAGTCTCTGACTGGTGTTGCGACCGGCGAAAAGGTATTTGTTTCATGCCGTAGTACAGCGACAACCCAACGCTGGGCCATAGCTCGTTCCTTCCTAAGGCTTCTAGCGCCCCGTGAAGTTGGGCTTCCGCTTTTCCATGAACGCGCGGCGGCCTTCTTCAAGATCGCTACTCCCAGCGCAATCCTCGACCAGCTTCGCACAGAGCGTTATGTCTCGATCTTCCTTGTCCTTCACCAACTCGTTGACGATCAAGTTAGTTGCGCGTAACGACAACGGCGCGTTCGCGGTCATCATATCCGTATAACCCTGGACATAATCGTCTAGGTCATCAAACGGCACTACGCGGTTTACCAACCCCATCATGCGCGCTTCCTCCGCATCAAACCGGCGCCCCGTATAGAAGATCTCCTTCGCAAAGGACGGTCCCACAAGATCAACCAAGACCTTGGTGTTATCGGGCCCATATCCAACGCCTAGCTTAGCGGCGGGAATACAAAAACTGGAGTTGTCGGAGCATATCCGGATGTCGGTGCAAATCGCGATCCCGGTTCCACCACCATAGCAGTATCCACGAATTTTCGCGATGGTTGGCTTCTTCGCATGCTGAACCGAACCATAGCCCCGCGCTACAGATGTGCCATAGGCCTTTACCGCGTCAACATTGGCGTGCTCGTCGTCAAACTGGGAGATATCGGCACCCGAGACAAACGCTTTCGTGCCAGCACCTTCCAGCACAATGACCCTGATCTCTTCGTCCACTTCATAAGCTTCGACGGTATCCGCAAGAGCGTCCCACATGGCCCTTGAAACGGCGTTATGCTTCGCGACATTGTCGAAGATGACCCGCCCGACGTAGCCATCTTTCTCAGCAATAATTTTACCTTCAGACATTTGTGTTTCGTGCTCCGTTAAACGACGACGCGTTCTTTGAAATCGTCGATCTGCTCATCCGTATACCCGAACTCCTGAAGGATCTCTTCAGTATGCTGACCGCGTGTCGGCGGCCCCGCCTCCAATTTACTGGGGGTGCGCGACAATTTTATGGCCTGCGCGACTAACTCAATTTCCTCATCCCGGTCCGGCGAATAAACGGATTCAGCCGCACCAAGGTGCTTGATCTGAGGATCGGCAAACACCTCATCGATACGGTAAATCGGACCACAAGGAACGCCGGCCTCATTCAGAAGCTTCACCCAGGTCTGCGAATCCTTGGTGCGGATAATTGCGTTGATCTCCACATTCAAGGCATCCCTATTCTTCGACCGAGCGGCACCGTCCGCATAATCCGGATTGGTGATCAAGTGCTCCGCATCGACGGCCTTGCAAAACCGCTCATAGATGGCCTGCCCGGCCGATGCGATGTTGATATGGCCGTCCGAGGTCTCAAACACGCCCGTGGGAATACTCGTCGGATGGTTGTTGCCGGCTTGCGGGGCCACTTCCTGATCGACCGTCCAGCGTGCCGCCTGGAAATCCAACATGAAGACCTGAGATTGTAACAGTGAACTCTGCACCCATTGCCCCTTGCCCGACTGCTCGCGCTCCAGCAACGCAATCATAATGCCCTGAGCGGCAAACAGACCGGCACAAAGGTCGGCAATTGGTATACCGACACGGACAGGACCCTGGCCTGGAAGACCAGTGATCGACATCAGGCCGCCCATCCCTTGCGCGATCTGATCAAAGCCAGGACGACCCTTGTACGGGCCATCCTGACCAAATCCGGAGATACTGGCATAAATCAGTCCCGGATTAATCTTGGACAGTGTGTCATAGTCGATGCCGAGACGCTCCTTCACGTCGGGGCGATAGTTCTCGACGATGACGTCGGTCTTCTCAATTAACTTCTTCAAAATAGCAACACCGTCTGCCTCCTTAAGGTTCAGCGTGATGCTTCGCTTGTTGCGATGTAGGTTCTGAAAGTCAGGGCCACTGCGCGGACCGCCAAGAGCCCCCTTCCCTTCGACTTCGGCAGGCATCTCAATCTTAATGACGTTTGCACCCCAATCCGCCAATTGGCGCACACATGTTGGCCCTGCGCGCACGCGGGTCAGGTCAAGTACCGTATAACGCGCGAGCGCGCTGGAAGCAGGTTGATGTGGCATGATTCCTCTTGTTTTCTAACGGACGCCGAAACTGGAACTTCTTTCGTCGTTATTACCTAGCAATCTAGTGCAATTCCCGGATCAAGCGACCGCTCGGCGGGAAGCGCGCTTTCGCTCGTGCGGGTCGAGATAACGCTTGCGCAGTCGGATCGATTTGGGTGTGACCTCAACCA
>DJKK01000347.1 GCA_002434595.1 Alphaproteobacteria bacterium UBA6544
TGATCCTCTATGATGCCAACAACCCCGGTGAACTGGAGAAGGCAGAAGAGTTCGGGGGCGAAATCCTCAAGCTTTGCGTCGAGGTCGGGGGCGTTTTGACGGGCGAGCACGGCGTTGGAGTTGAGAAGCGTGACCTTATGGGTACGATGTTCAACGATGATGACCTCAAGCAGCAACAGCGCCTCAAATGCGCCTTCGATCCGAATAGCCTGCTGAATCCGGGCAAGGTCTTTCCGACACTGCACCGGTGCGCCGAACTCGGCCGTGTCCATATCCACGGCGGCCAGACCCGTTTTCCCGACATACCGCGTTTTTAGGTTATGCCCGAGACGCTAAAACCCGAAACGTCGGAGCAGGTAAGTGATGCCGTACGATGGTCGGCCGAGAACGAGACGCCGGTCGAGCTAATCGGTCACGGTACCAAGCGCGACATGGGTCGGCCCGGTAATGTCGGGCATACGCTGGACGTCTCAGCATTGACGGGCATCAGCCTCTACGAGCCGGAAGAACTGGTTCTGTCGGCCGGCGCCGGCACGCCGATGTCGGAAATCGAAGAAGCCGTCGCCAACAGCCGTCAGCAGCTCGCCTTCGAACCGCCGAACCTCTCTGCCCTGCTTGGGCATGATGCCGGCAAGGGCACGATTGGCGGCACTATCGCGTGCAACCTCTCCGGTCCTCGGCGAATCAAAGCCGGCGCGGCGCGCGATCACTTTCTCGGCTTCAAGGCCGTCTCGGGCCGCGGCGATGCCTATAAGTCCGGTGGACGCGTGGTGAAGAACGTCACGGGATACGACCTGTGTAAGCTTCTCGCCGGATCCTGGGGCACGCTCGGTGTGATGACAGAACTAACCGTCAAAGTCCTGCCAGCACCGGAAAAAACCCGGACCGTACTGGTCTTGGGCTTAGACGCAGTGAACGGCGTCGCTGCCCTGACGCGGGCTTTCCACAGCCCCCATGACATCACTGGCGGCACGTGGCTTCCGGAGTCGCTGAGCGCCGGCTCAGACGCTTCCTATGTACGTGACGCCGGCTCGAGCATTACGGCCATCCGCGTAGAAGGACCCGGCCCTTCCGTTGAATACCGTTGTCGGGCGCTCCGGGACGAGCTTTCCTCATTTGGCGAGACCGAAGAGCTACATGGACACAATTCCGCACGCTTCTGGACGGAGGTTCGCGACGTCCTACCCTTCGCGAAAGCGGGAGACACCCGCCCAGTATGGCGCATATCCGTACCACCCCAGACAGGCGCCGAAATCGTCGATCATTTAACCGTAGATACAGAAATCGATGCCTTTATGGATTGGGGTGGTGGGCTTGTCTGGCTGGCGACGAACGACACTGGATCCCCGTCGACGGAGACAATCCGGGCAACCGTCGCCGCCAGCGGCGGACACGCTACGCTTATTCGTGGGCCGGAAGAGTTGCGCGCGACGGTGCCAGTCTTCCAGCCGCAATCGGACGGTTTGGCCAAACTGAGCGCCCGCATCAAGGACGGCTTCGACCCCCTGGGTATCCTGAACCCCGGTCGGATGTACGCGGGGGTGTAAACAATGCAAACCAGCTTTACCTTGGCTCAGCTTGCCGATCCGGATATTGCAGAAGCGAACACCATCTTAAGGGCTTGCGTGCATTGCGGGTTCTGCACAGCGACCTGCCCTACTTACACCCTTCTCGGCGACGAACTGGATTCGCCACGGGGCCGCATCTATCAGATCAAAGACATGCTCGAACGAGACATCGCAGCACCCGAGGAAACCGTTCGGCATGTCGACCGTTGCCTGTCGTGCCTATCCTGTATGACCACCTGCCCGTCCGGTGTTCACTACATGCATCTGGTCGATCACGCCCGCGCGCACATCGAAAATACGTATTCCCGGCCATTTATTGACCGGGCGATACGGGGATTGCTCGCCGCCGTTCTGCCGCGCCCATTCGTGTTCAGGCTGGCGCTCATTGCTGCGTCGGTCATAAAGCCCTTTGCGCGACTTCTACCCGGAACCTTTGGTGCTATGCTTGCGCTCGCACCGCGTTCGGTAGCGCCGCCGTCGAGGGTCGACCGCCCCCAAACCTTCCCCGCAAAGGGCCAGAGACGCGGGCGCGTCGCTCTGATGAATGGCTGCGCGCAACAAGTTCTAGCACCCGAAATCAACGAAGCAACGGTGAGGATTCTTACACGGCTCGGCATAGAAGTGGTAGTCGCACAAGGAGCCGGTTGCTGCGGCGCTCTGGTCCATCACATGGGTCGGACGACTGAAAGCCGCAGGCAAGCCTTGACCAACATTCTCGCATGGACCAGCGAGGCGGACAACGCCGACCTCGACGCCATCATTGTCAATGCCAGCGGATGCGGCACTACGGTCAAGGATTACGGCTTCATGTTCCGAAATGATCAGGAACTGAATGAGCAAGCTGCAAACGTTTCGGCGCTCACGAAGGATATCACAGAGTTCCTAGCAATGCTCGACCTAACGTGTGCAGAAGCGCCGGAGGCAATCAAGATCGCCTATCATTCTGCCTGCTCCATGCAGCATGGACAGAAGATCACCGACTTGCCCAAAGAATTACTCGTTTCTGCAGGGTTTGACGTTGTCAGTCCGGCGGAAAGTCACATTTGCTGCGGATCCGCCGGCACCTACAACCTTCTGCAAACGGAGATCGCCAGCCGCCTCCAGGCACGCAAGGTCAGCAATATCGAAGCGACCGGTGCGGACGCAATCGCCGCCGGCAATATCGGCTGCATGGCGCAGATTGCCGACGGCACTACCATACCCGTCCTGCATACGGTCCAACTCTTAGACTGGGCGACTGGCGGACCAATTCCCGAAGCCCTCAAGAAAAACGAACATTAAAGAAGACAAAGGAACCCATTGATGCCTGAGCTGAAATCGGAACTCCTGTTCACCATTCGCGTTACCGTTGATTTGCTTCACGATGTTGGAGAAACTCCGTTCGGCACACGTCATATTGATATGTTAGGCGATGGCAGCTTCGAAGGCCCAAAAATTAATGGCACTGTTCTAGGCGGCATGGATCAGAAGATATTCCGAAACGACGGCGCAATGAATCCGAACGTCCGTCTTATTCTAAAGACAGACGACGATGCATTGATCTTCATGTACTACACCGGCGTACGATACAGTTCGGAAGAGGTGATGCAGCGGATCGCTGATGGCGAGATCGTCGACCCGTCAGAATATTACCTTCGCAACACACCCTATTTTGAGACGTCCGCGCCACAATACGACTGGCTGAACCGAATCGTATCGGTCGGCGTTGGTCGGCGTATGCCCGATCATGCCGCCTACGACGTGTTTCAGATTCTTTAGGCTTCATCTTTCCGGCGCCCCGGATTTCCGGCCAACTTCTTGGAAAAATCGCAGTTCCCAAAATGAGAGACTATTTACAACCGCCCTTCATCCCACCGTTCTGGCTCCTGGTTGCGGTCGTCTCAATGGTCGCACTGGACCACGTGCCCGAGCAGTCAGTGCTTCTGGATACACCCGTCAGCCATGTTGGATCGCTGATGATCGGGATTGGCCTCTGCATCGCAATTTATGTGGACGTGGTCTTTAAACGCCGCGGGACAACCATCCTGCCATTTCGGGTAGCAAACGTACTAGTGACAGACGGGCCTTTTCGATACTCCCGCAACCCAATTTATGCTGGAATGGGGCTGGCCCTACTGGGCTTTGGGATCACGCTCGGCAAACCGCTACCGTTACTCGTAGTACCGGCCTTTATCGGGATAATCCAATTCGCCTTCATTCGGCGAGAGGAAGCCGGACTTGAGGCAACCTTCGGCGAAGATTATCGACAGTATATGCAGCAGGTTCGTCGTTGGATTTAGGCGGAGCTACCAGGAGCCAGTGTTTTCCATCGACTGCCACGGCTCCTCAGCTTCCTTGGCGCCACCCTTCTGCAAAAGCTCGATGGAGATACCGTCGGGTGAACGGATGAAAGCCATATAACCGTCGCGGGGCGGCCGATTGATGGTAACGCCCGATTCCTGCAGTCTCTGGCACAGGTCGTAGATGTTTTCTACTTCAAACGCGAGATGGCCGAAATTCCGCCCGCCAATATAGTCCTCCGGGTCCCAGTTGTACGTCAGTTCCAGTACAGGTGATTTTGATGCTTCCGCGCTCATTTTGTCTTCGGGAGCGGCCAGGAAAAGATTGGTATAGCGGCCTTTCTCGCTTTCGGTACGGCGCACTTCGATCATGCCAAGCTTTTTGCAATAGAAATCGAGCGACTGATCAAGGTCCTTCACTCGCACCATCGTGTGGAGGTAACGCATTCCCCGGAAACTCCCTTTTAGTCCCTATTTATTGGTTTCCTTTTAGCACGCGGGTTTCCGGCAGATAAAGGCTATCCACTGAGGTAGCATGATCACATCGCCAATCCGGCCCGCTGTTTCGACGTCAAACCCCACCTAGTAAAGTCGTGATTCAATTTCAGCTAGCGTGTGCAAACGAAGCCGGTGGTATTCCCGCGATCGTCACCAGACGCCATCGACACGCTGATTGAGGATGATGTTGCGGCATAATATGTGTCGGCGCGTGTCTTCCAATAAGCCGTGATCAATAAACCAATCGTCAACGTCCCGTAGTTGACGATAGTGGAACGGATTGGCGTCTCCCCTTACCACAACGTCGAAAATCAACAATCCACCCGGAGCACGCGCATCGAAGACGCGCGGCAAAATAGCAATCTCCAACAAAGCGTGGAGATCGTCGATGGAAAGATAACAGAGGACTTCGCCGAGCGCCGTGACCGCACGGCAAACCAGCAGATCGAAAGCCTCGGCATAACTACAGTGAAGCTCAGCGCCGGGCGCCACGGTAATGGCAAAGGACAACGCTGCATTTGAACCATCGCCCCCGACAACCCGAAACCCCTCCGCCGTCAGAGCAGCTAAAAGATAACCGCCCGTGCAGCCAAGATCGACCACGGTGCCGGTGCAAATTCCCGCTTCATTCAGAAGGCCTAGGACCGCGGTGGGGGGTGATTGGTTCGCGAAACCAGCATAATGGAAATAGGCCAGCTCTTCCTCGTGTATTTCCGGCATTTCACGTTCTCACCAAAGAGACGGTGTTTAAGGTTCGGTCCAACGTTCCAGATTAAACCCAATGCAGGAACTCTTCGAAAGACGCGTCCTCCTCCCCCTCTCAGCGATCATCCTGATGCAGAGTACAATCGTGATGTCGTCCTACGGCATCACCGTGGTCGTTCCCGATGCGGCGGGCGACATCGGGATACCGCCCGAATGGGTCGGCTATCTAGTGGCGGTCGTATATGCCGCGGGAAGTATCTCTGGATTGCTGTCGGGACGTATGGTCGCCCTGTGGGGCGCTGCGGCCGCATTCCGCGCGATGATGCTCGCTGTAGCACTCGGCTGCCTCGCGTTGATCGGTGCGACGCCGGCCTTCGCTTTCCTCTCGGCACTATGCCTCGGGCTCGCGACGGGACCAATGAACCCGGTTGGCAGCTTCGTATTGACCAGAATATCGCCGACACGATGGTCCGCTTTTATTTTCTCCGTAAAACAATGCGCAACGCCGGCGGGGGGCGCCTTGGCGGGTCTTATACTCCCGCCTATTGTGGCGCTCTGGGATTGGCAGGCCGCCTTTATGACCATCTTTGGCGTGGCGGCGATCCTCTTTCTAGCCGCTGGAGCCGGCGGTCTCGACGGAGAAACTGAGGAACATCCAAAACGCTCCAGCGGTGGCATAACTGAATCGTTACGCCTTTCGCTTGCCGGACCGCAAGTTGCCGCAACCTCGTTGGCGGGCATGCTATTTGCCGGAAGCCAGGTCGCCCTCGTCGCCTTCTTGGTAGTCTATCTCTGGAAGAAAGGCGGTCTAACCACGGCGGAAGCCGGTGCCGCTTTTGCGCTCTTCCATATCAGTGGCGTTGTCGCGCGTTTGGTCTTCGGTTGGTTCGCGGAACGACGCATTTCCTCGGCAGCCCTGCTCGTTGTTTCGGCCAGCGGAATGGTGCTGGGACTGCTCGCGATGACGAAGTTTACGCCGCAGACACCGCATTGGTGGATCTTTGCCGTCGTGGCGTTCGCGGGCGCTACCGGAAACGGTTGGGTCGGCTTATTGTTCGCCGAACTGGCCCGTCTGGCGCCTCCCAGTCGTGCCGCTGAAGTAACCGGCGGCGCCCAGGTTTTCATGTATGGCGGGGTCTTCACCACACCACTCGCGTGCAGCGCGGTGCTAGACGCCACCGGCGGCAACTACACTGCGGTCTTCACGATCTTAATCGGTCTCGCGGTCGGCGCCGCGATCCTGCTAGAATGGGGCCGTCGGCAAAGGCGATAGCCGCGGCGGCTCCTAAAGCGCCATATAGGCGCCACCGTTGGAATGAATTGTCTGGCCGGTAATATAGCTGGCTGCCGGTCCAACAACAAAACGGATCAGGTCGGCCATATCCTGCGGTGCACCAAGCCTGCCAAGGGGAATGTTGTTGGCACTCAGGTTGAGCGCCGCCCTCGGTGCGGAGGACGGATTGTTCTCCCGCACCGTATCATAGGTCCCGACGACGACTTGATTGGCGCGTATGCCGAATGGCGCCAGATCAAGCGCCAATCCTCGCACGAAAGCATTAAGCCCCATCTTGGCCGCCATCGTATGCGACCGCGTCTTGGCACCCCGGGTCGACGACATCCCACCGACACCCACGATCGAGCCGCCGCCGCGCTCCTTCATTGTCGGTAATACGGCCTTCGCCAGGTGAAACATGCCGTAGATCGAGATATCGACCGTTGTCGAGAAGGTCTCGAGCGTCATTTCCTCGAACGGTGTATTGTTCCGTACCGCTGCGTTATGAACCATGATATCGACGCCGCCAAACTCCCGCGTCGCGGCCTCTACCATGGCACTAACCCGCTCAGGGTCACGCACATCGGCGAGGAATGGGATTGCCTTGCCGCCCGCAGCACAAATGCCCTCGGCAACCTCCTCACACAGGTCCTTTGCCTGAACGGAATTGATGACAAGTACTGCCCCCGCACGTGCCAATTCTTCTGCAGTTGCCCGACCGATATTCCGTGCGCTGCCAGTGACAATAGCCACCTTGCCTTCGAGTTCATTCACCAGATCGGCCATAGGTTTTCCTTTCGCTTCGGTTTCCGCACGGCCCTACTGTACCGGCCCGTTGAGTTGACTTATCGTCTACAGTCTCGATGCAGCCATGACAAACCAGCGGAGCGGCGAGAACATCGCGGATATGTTGAGCGAAGGGGCCTTTCAGCTATATGAGCAAGACGGCGTCACAGTGCTGCGCAACGTGATTTCTAGCGACTGGCGGGAAAGGCTTGCCTAACCAATGCCTGACATCAAGGCCACAAAGGTTTATTACGAAAACGTAAGCCGGGAGTTGGAGCCAGTCGGTACCCTGCTGTTTCACGGGCTGAGGGTTCATCGCGCAGGCGGGAATTTGCGCCCCGACGTAAGGAGGCGAGGCTACGCCGTACGCCATACCGACGATGACATGGTATACGACACGCGGCTCGATACCAACGAAGCCAACCTTTCCGAAACTCTTGCGGACAGGGATATTCTTGACAGTGACCGGTTTCCCATCGCGTGGCGCGCCTCACGCAGCACCAGCAAAGAGAACTTCTACAGTGAAGACTACCAATTCCCCCTTTGAACTCGGCGAGGATCAGCTTCGCATTCGCGATCTTGTGCGCCGAGTTGCCGATGAACGCGTCGCTCCTCGGGCAGCGGAGATCGACGCCACCGGTGATTACCCGCAGGATATGTTTGACCTCTTGAAAGAGTTAGGCCTGTTTACCCTGCCATTTCCCGAAGCGTTCGGCGGCACAAACAGCATGCTATCGTCCTGCGTGGCGATAGAGGAGTTCGGCCGCGTCTGTTACAACACGGCCTATCTTCTGGTGGTACAGTGGACACCATTCGGCGCGATCTTGGCAGGGGGTACAGCGGAACAGAAGGAGCGGTTTCTCCCGGGCCTCGCCAGCGGTAATCTTCGCGCAGCCTTCTCGTTAACCGAACCACAGAGCGGTTCCGACGTTGCAGGCATCAATACACGCGCCCAGCGGGTTGACGGCGGCTACCTTCTGAACGGCGGCAAGATATGGTGCACGAATTCAATCGTCTCAGACTTTATCGTCGTGGCGGCCAAGACGGGCAATGGCGACA
>DJKK01000033.1 GCA_002434595.1 Alphaproteobacteria bacterium UBA6544
GACCTCGACAAGCTCAACTGTCCGGTCCTATTGATCCACCCGGATTCAAGTCCCTTCCTGCCGGTTACTATGTCCGCCGAGATCCATAGCCTTCTGCCAAATTCGGAGATGATGGTGATCCCTCACGCAAAGCATGCGATCGCCTGCAGTCACGCCACCGAAGGCGCTCTGGCCTTTATGAATTTCGTCAGCGAGAGGGTGCACTAAGGAGAAATCGAATGTCGTACGAGAATATCCTCTAAGAGAAACAAGGTGCCGTCGCTTATGTCACCTTGAACCGACCAGAAAAATTGAATGCCCTGTCAGACGACTTACAGGCGGAAGTGCGGGATGCTCTGGAGGACGCAGGATGGACGGATGACGCAATTCGGGTGATTGTCTTGAAGGCCTCGGGACGCGCGTTCAGTGCCGGGTTCGACATCACGACATCGGCCAGGGTCAATGCCGTCGAACGTCGGGCCAAATATCTTAAGGGTAAGACCTTCAGCGCCTCTGGTTGGTGGGATGTATTCTGGAACAACCCGAAACCAATCATCGCCCAAATTCATGGGTTCTGCATCGCAGGTGGCCTCGCGACTGCGACATTCTGCGACCTGCGCATCTGCTCCGAAGATGCGAAGTTTGGCGCGCCCGAAATTCGCACCGGTGGCCCTTACATTCCCGCGGTATGGCCTTGGGTAATCGGGATGAGCAAGGCGCGCGAGCTGCTCTATACCGGAAATCTGATTGACGCCGCGGAAGCCAAACGCCTTGACCTCGTAAACGAGGTCGTCCCGATCGAGGAACTGGACGCGGCGGTAGAACGCCAGGCGCTAACGATAGCCAAGCTCCCGGCAGCGACCGTCGAATATAACAAGAAACTCATCAACGCGTCGTACGAGCACATGGGTGTGCGTCAGGTCATAGAACGGTCCTTGGAACTCGAGGCCATAACACTCGCAAGCCAGAACTCCTCTCCTGAGATTGAGGAGTTTAATGGCATCCGGGAAAAGGACGGCCTCAAAGCAGCCCTTAACTGGAATGCGGAACGCTTCGTCGACGAAGATGCCTGGTTCAAGAAATCCCGCGAACGCGGTTAGGAAACGATTACCGAGAAATTTGGGAAATAGGAAATGTTCGACTACGTCATCGAACGCGCTGAAGCGAACGCAAACATTCGCCTGCACGCGAGTTTCGAACCACTGGCCTTCGCCATTGGATGCGGAGACGAGACAACTTTCATGACTGTCGACAATGAGGGCGCACGCCTCTCGACCGAAACGCCACCCGACGGCGCCATCTTCACGATGACAGCGAGTGTCGAAGCATGGCGTGAGTTCCGTAAAGACGAACCGAAGCCAGGGTTCCAGACTTTAAGCGCCATGCGCCGCACGCAAAACCTCCTGGTCGAAGGTGACATGGTGGCCTTCTTTCGACACTTGATGCTGCTGGAACTCCTGTTCTCAGATCTCTCCGACGCGCCAATTGCAAACGGTGGAAACGGCCATACCCCCACGATCGAACCGGTAATAGGGCGCTACCTCCGCCTTGAGATCGACGGAAGACCCCACCGCCTTTACTTCGAGGAGGTAGGAGACGGTCAGCCCCTCCTCTGTCTCCACACTGCCGGAAGCGATGGAAGACAATTCCGGCACCTACTGAATGACCCTTCCGTGACAAATCGATTTCGCGTAATCGCTTTCGACATGCCCTGGCACGGCAAGTCGTCGCCACCCGCCGGGTTCGAACACGTGGTCTACGAGCTGACCACCGACAAGTATGTCGAGATGATCCTCGCGGTCGCAAACGCACTAAACCTGACAAACCCGGTCGTGATGGGCTGCTCCATCGGCGGTCGGGCCGTGTTACATCTGGCGCTACGGCATGGCGAGCGGTTCCGGGCCGCCATCGGCCTGCAATCCGCTCTCTACGCGGAAGACCGTAGTCTGGGCGACCCGCAGCCGGAAATGGCCTTGCATCGCCCCGACATTCATGGCGGCAAGCTCGCCGGTGCGTCGATGGCGGGCATGATCGCCCCGCAATCACCGTCGGCGGAGCGATGGGAGACGATGTGGCATTACATGCAGGGTGGCCCCGGCATATTCTGGGGAGACATCCGCTACTACTTCGACAACGGAGATCTCCGTAATGGCGGCGCGGACAGTCTCTCGGAGTCCACGTGCCCCTTATACCTTCTGAGCGGCGAATACGACCCGTCCGCCACACCGGAGATGGGCCGCGAAGTCGCCGAACTCGCCAATGCCGTTCATTTCGAGGTAATGGAGGGTATGGGCCACTTTCCAATGTCGGAGAATCCAGCACTCTTCCGCGAGTACCTGCTGCCTGTCCTCGACAATATCCTCGAGAAGACGGAACCCTAACGTTTCCGCGTGACCCGCTCTTCCGGTCGGTCTAAGCATGCGGAATGAGGCCAGCCAACCATATAAACGAGCCTTGGCGGCAGGAAATGCGGGCGACGACGCGGCTCGCTGGACCTTTGGCCGTGACCCAGCTCGCTCAATTCTCGCTGACGCTCACTGATACCGTGCTGATCGGTCGCGTCGGTAGCGATGCGCTGGCCGCGGTCGGCCTCGGCTCGACCCTCTACATCGTTGCATACTTGCTATGCATGGGCATTCTAGCCGCTGTGCCGCCCCTCGCCGCGCAGGCATACGGCGCCCGAAACCCACGACAGATGCGCCGGATTGTAAGGCAAGGCCTTTGGATCGCCATGTTGATCGGGTCTCTATCGATCCTGGCACTCTGGCCGGCCGAGCAAATCTTCTTGCTGTTAGGACAAACTCGCGACCTCGCTGCCGTATCTCAGGAATACGTACGCGCTGCCGTATGGGGAATCATCCCGGGCCTCTGCGTGATCTGCCTGCGTGGTTACATCTCCGTGATGGAGCGCCCGGGCCTTATCCTCGTCGTTATGCTGTGTGGCTTCGTGGTTAACGCTCTCGCCGACTACGCGCTGATATTCGGTGTCTGGGGCTTCCCAAAGCTCGAAGTGATGGGCGTCGGCCTGGCCACGGCGATCACAAATCTCATGATGTGCGCCATCATCATGACCATCGCCATGAAGGCCGGCCGAATGCGGCAATATTATGTGCTCGGTCGGCTATGGCGGAGCGATTGGTCTGCCTTCCGCGACATCTTTCGTGTCGGCATCCCCATTTCGATGATGATCATGATGGAACATTCGCTGTTCGCGTCGGCGACGTTCATGATGGGCAATCTCGGCACAGCCGCAGTCGCGGCTCACACGATCGCGCTGAATCTCGCGGCCACCAGTTTCATGGTTCCCCTCGGTATTGGTCAGGCGGCGGTGGTGCGGGTTGGTCTCGCCGTCGGCAGGAAAGATCCTGACGGAATTCGACGCGCTGGATGGACCGCACTCGTAATCGGCGGCCTCTTTATGCTAATCCCTGCCCTGCTGTTCGCCTTTTTCCCAAAGGCGCTTATCGGCCTGTTCATTGATGTCGATGCGCCGGAGAACGCCAACGTGCTAGCATTGGGCATGTCCTACCTGCGGATCGCCGCCTTCTTCCAATTGTTCGACGGTATTCAATGCATTGCCGCGCATGTCCTGCGTGGTCACAGGGATACACGAACGCCCATGATGGCCGCGGCGCTTTCATACTTGATCATTGGCTTCCCGAGCGCCTTTTACATGGCGTTTCACACGCCGCTGGCCGGCGATGGAATTTGGTGGGGCCTGCTTGTGGCCCTTGGCCTTGTCGCCGTCTTCCTGACACTACGAATCCACCGACTAAACCGGCAGGTCTCGACGTGAGCAAGCCGGGGAAACGGGTGCGAGCCGATAAGGCGCTGTTGGATCAAGGCTTGGTCGAAACGCGGACCAAAGCGCAAGCCTTGATCATGGCGGGGAAGGTGTATGCAGGCGACCAACGCATTGAAAAAGCAGGTGATTCGATCTCACCCGATACTTCTCTCACCGTCCGCGGCGAGGACCATCCCTGGGTATCGCGCGGCGGCCTCAAGCTCGAACACGGCTTAAAACATTTCGATATCGATCCGACGAACTGTGTGTGTATCGATGTCGGTGCATCTACTGGCGGATTTACCGAAGTCCTGCTCCAGAGTAATGCTGCTAAGGTGTACGCGGTCGATGTTGGAAAGGGTCAACTCGACTGGACATTGCGCCAAGACGAACGGGTTACTGTGCTGGAAGGCGTCAATGCGCGCTATCTGACCACGGAACACATACCGGAATTGGTCGACCTCGTTGTTTGCGACGCCAGTTTCATCGGGTTGGAGAAAATCCTACCCGCACCGCTTTCGTTGACGAAACCTGGCTCTCGGTTGATTGCATTAATCAAGCCCCAGTTCCAGGCCGGGCGCAGTGACGTCGGCAAAGGCGGCGTCGTGCGTGATCCCGCTGTCCATGAGCGTGTATGCGCCGAGGTAGCGACCTGGCTAACAGACGAAGACTGGAAGGTATCGGGTATCGCGGAGAGCCCTGTTAAAGGACCCAAAGGAAATATCGAGTTTCTGATCGCTGCGTTTCGGCAATACAAGAACAAGGACGCCTAGACTCACTGAGGTGCGCCGTAGACATAACGCGTGTTGATTTCCGTCTCGTTACCATCCGGATCAATCATGAAGAGCGCGCGATTCTTGCCACGTTCACCGTAGGGACCGCGTGTAAAGAAACGTCCTCCCTCAAACTTGGAGAGAATTTCGTCAAATTCCTCTTCCTATACAGTCACTGCAAAATGTAATGGACCGCCACCTTGGTGTCTTCCCGTATGGTTTTCTATTTGCAGGACGAGATGTCCTCGGTCCATCTGCAGGTAGGTGCGTTCGTTGTCTTGCTTGTCGAGTGGAATTCCAAGGATGCCGTTGTAGAATTCAATTGCCTTGTCCATGTCTCGGACTTTGAGAAAAAACTCTTCAATACCGATCACTGCCATCGCCCTGGACCTTCCATCAATATTCGGTAATGCCCTTCCATCGCATCACCTTCGCAAAGAGATATAGAACGGATCAATCGAGATGTTGAAATTCTACTACAATACCGGACCGAACCCGATGAAGATCGCGCTCTTTCTTGAAGAGGCCGGGCTAGACTATGAACCGATACCACTCGACACGCGGAAAGGAGACCAACATCTGGCTGAGTATTTGATAATCAATCCGAACGCCAAGGCCCCGACCATTGTTGATGGCGATGTCACGGTCTTCGAC
>DJKK01000128.1:0-5001 GCA_002434595.1 Alphaproteobacteria bacterium UBA6544
ACGAGATCAGCGGGTTTCCAAGCAAATTGTGCACCCCCGGGAGGAGCCTTGTATTTGGTGCAGTTTGACGGCCTGCCGGCTGGTGTCATGGATCCCGCCGGCTCGCACCGCATACCGCCGAGGTCAAACGGCTCTTCGTTCAACCGGCTTATCAAGGTCTCGGCATTGGCTGAATGCTGGTAGAACGGATCGTGGAACACGGAAGACGCATCGGTTATGAAAGACTTCGTCTGGATACCATTCGCGACTTGATGGCGTCAGCGGAAGCACTGTCCTGCTCGGTTGGATTTATCGAAATTCCGGCCTACTGCGAGGAGCCCAATCCAAATGCGGTTTATTGTGACCAGACGCTTACCTGAAATCACGCAAGAACCGGGCCGTGCCGAGAAGACATCGAAACTAAATTCACGCTAATGTAGTCATGAGCGAGATTCTGGAGAGTATGATGAGCGCGATACACCGGGAAGAAATTTCAGACGGCGCCGATGGACAGCGGATTACCCGTGCAATCGAGTATTTGACGGAGAATTTCGAACTGCAGCCGTCCCTCGATGAGGCGGCGCAGGTAGCCGGGCTCAGCAGTTTGCATTTTCAGCGGCTGTTCACCCGTTATGTCGGCATCAGTCCGAAGAAGTTCATACAACACCTGGCTCTTAAGAGGACGAAGGAGAGCTTGGCGCGTTCCGCAAGTGCACTGGACGCAGCGTATGTTACTGGGTTGTCGGGACCCGGTCGTCTACATAACCTCTTCGTCGTGCATGAATCATTGACCCTTGGCGAGTGGAAAGCACGGGGTGCAGGCAAGGATCTCGCCCATGGTTGGCACCCGAGTCCGTTTGGCGATTGCCTTATTGTTGCGAGCGAACGTGGCGTATGTGGACTGGCTTTCGAACTCGAAGAAGGACGAGACGCCACGGTTGAGAATTTATTCACCTCGCTTGGCGACGCACGCCGGAAGGAAGATGCCTCATTGACCAAACGGTACGCCAATCTCGCCTTCGATGGCGGAGAGCTTAAGGTCATTCTGCGCGGTACGCCTTTTCAACTAAAAGTCTGGGAAGGACTGTTGCGTATCCCTCCCGGAACCGTGGCAAGCTACGAGGGTTTGGCACGAACCCTTGGCCGACCGACCGCGACGCGCGCTGTGGCCGGTGCGATCGCGCGCAACCCAGTATCCTGGCTTGTTCCATGCCATCGCGTATTGCGGGGTACAGGGGCGATAACGGGATATCGCTGGGGGCCAATCAAAAAACGTTCAATGCTGGCATACGAGGCCGCGGCGCAAGAAGAGGCGGCCGCGTGACAGCGTTGCGCGCGTTTGGAAAGTGTTTCGTCTTGAGGAGGCTGCTCTAAATCCAGCCTGATGTCAGATGGCGCGGGTCGCGATATCCAGCCAATTCTGTTCCGCTTCAGTCAAGCCGTCGCCAAGCTCCGTTCGAACGCGGGCATGATAGGCGTTCAGCCATTCGATTTCGGTTTTGGTCATCAACGATTTCTCAACCAGATTGAGATCGATCGGCGCAAGGGTAAGCGTTTCGAATTCGAAGGTCGTGCGTTCGGCGCCCTCGAGATGGTTGCACCGTGTGACCACAACGAGGTTCTCAATTCGAATGCCATATTCCTCTGCTTTGTAATATCCAGGCTCGTTAGAGACGACCATGCCGGGTCTCAGGGCGACGCCGCCGCCGCCCTTGGAGATTCGGTGGGGTCCTTCATGAACGCCGAGGTAACTTCCGACGCCATGACCCGTTCCGTGATCGAAGTCGAGGCCGGCCTGCCACAGTGCGGAACGCGCTAGCGTATCAAGCTGTAGGCCGGTCGTACCTTCGGGGAACCGCGCGGTTGCAATCGCGATATGACCCTTGAGAACCCGCGTAAAGCGATCCTTCATTTCCGCCGTTGGTCGGCCGACGGCGACGGTGCGTGTGACGTCCGTCGTGCCATCGGGATATTGGGCGCCCGAATCGACGAGATAAAGCTCACCGTGCCCGATCACCCGGTTTGTTTCCGGTGTGGCGTGGTAGTGCACGACGGCGCCATTTGGCCCCGTCGACGAAATTGTCGGAAAGCTGAGATCGCGCAAGTCCCCGGCCTCGGCCCGAAAGGCTTCCAGGCGCTCGGCGGCACCGATCTCATTAAGGTCGCCTTCTGGCGCGGCGGTCGCGAACCACCGGAGAAATTTGGTCAGAGCCTTACCGTCTCGCAAATGTGCCGCACGCGCACCGGATATCTCCGCGTCATTCTTGATTGCTTTTGGCAAGGTGCAAGGGTCTTCCTTGCGGCGGATATCCGCGCCATCAAGGCGTTCGAAGACATATGCCGCGGCGGTTGCCGGATCTACGACGACCTTGGCTTTCGAGGCTCCTAATTCGACGAGTTTCTCGCCAAAGGCATTGACCGGCTGCACGGCAATTTCGTTGCCAAGTTCTTCCGTCAATCCGGTGATGAGCTTGCGATGGTCGACGAACCATTCAACTCTGCTATCACGATGCAGGATGGCGTAAGACTGGGGTAGGGGTGTGTGCCGGACATCACCACCACGTACGTTGAGCAGCCAGGCAATCGAATCCGGTTGAGTGAGAACCGCCGCGTCGACACCATCTTCGCTAAGGAAATCGGCAATTTCCCGGCGCTTATCCGCTGTGCTTTTTCCGGCGAAGACGAGATCGTGCGCATGAATCGGTGCGATCGGTGCTGCTGGCTGGTTTTTCCAAACCGCGTCTATCGGGTTAGCCTTCACGGGCACGAGTTCACCGCCCACTTTCTCCGCGGCCTTCGCAAATCGCTCGGCGGCACTCTGCGAATGTAGCCAGGGATCATAGCCAATCCGTCCTCCCTTCGGGAGTGTATCGGCGATCCATTTGTCAGGCGGCGAATCGATCAAATGAAGTGGCAAAAAGACGGTCTCATCCGCCTGTTGCCGAACTTGGAGGGTATATCGGCCATCGACGAATATGGCTGCTGTTTCCGCGAGTACGATGGCGAGGCCGGCGGAACCCGAAAATCCGGTCAACCAGCGCAAACGTTCGGCGCGAGGAGCGACGAACTCACCTTGGTGTTCGTCAGTCCGGGGCACTAGGAAGCCGTCAAGGCCGGTGTCGGCGAGATGCTGTCGTAATTGCTGGAGGCGCTGGCGGTCTGGGCGACTCGAAAAGTCGACCGCACCTGCTGCGGCCATTTCACTCCGCAACGCGTCGAGCTGCCTTCGCAGTTTGTCGTCCAGTCGGGGCGTTACGAGTGACATCCATGAATCGTCTACGGGGGCGGCACCGTTTACGCCGTCAATTAATGCCCGGACCGTGTCGATATTCTTCTCTCCACCGGCCGCCGACAGCAGCGCTGTCAACGCTACGTCGCCGTCATAGCCCGATTCCAAAGACATGCCGCTATATCTCCGCTAATACGCTTGAAAGCTTAAGCTAGGGGCGTCGATAGTGTCCCGCAACCCTTGTTGGAATCGATATGTCTGGCCTCAGGTATGCAAAATATGCATGGCTGTGCTGATAAAATGGCACTCAAATTTCGGCTTATGGAGGCGTAAATTAAGCCCAACGTGCGCGCTGTTTACCTCTTCCCCCAAAGCGCGTCAGGACAAACGTCGTCCAACCGCCAGAATCCTCCTTTCGGGCGAGATGGTAGTCCCGGCGTGGATAAGCGGCGCGCACGGCATTTGCTTGGTTTGTCGTAAACCCCGATAGAATCAGGGTCCCGCCCGAGGCTAGAGCGTGCTTTATGTCCTGCGCCATGACAATGAGTGGGCGTGCGAGAATATTAGCGACAATCAGACCGTAAGGACCATTTCGTCGGATCACGCCACGCGCAGGTCCGTTTCCGCCGATGACACGCACAAAGTTTTTAAGACCGTTGAGGCGAGCATTGATTCGGGCCGTCGCGACGGCATCAGGATCAATATCGGCAGCGAGTACGCAGCGTTGCCAACGCCGTGCAATTGCCATAGCCAGGATGCCGGTACCGCAACCGAGATCGAGAATCGGTCCGGGTGGTGGGTGGTGTGACAAATGATCGAGCGCTAGCAGACAGCCCATTGTTGAGCCATGAGAACCGGTCCCGAATGCGGGGCCGGCATCAACGGCAAGCCGCGTCACGGCCCATGGAATTCTGCCATCGTAATGTGTCGGGTGAATGAAGAACCGACCGGCCACGATAGGTTCGAAAGACTTCTGATTCTCCGCGACCCAGTCAATCGCCGGTAGGGCGAGGACGTGGACCTTGGGCTCGGCGATTCCGGCGAGTTCTGCCGCAAGCGCGACTGCCCCGACAACTGCATTCTCGTCCGGGCGTTCAACGGCGAAGGCCTCGATGCGCCACAAATTGGAGCCAATGATCTCAAAGGCTGATGTCGCGACTGAAATTGGCGCTAAGCCGCGGTCGAATATGTCTACCGCGGCCTCGGGAACCTCAAGGGTCAAAGTCCATCCGGATACGCCGGTCAATAGAGACCCGCCACCCGAGTCATGCTTTGGCTACGAATTGAGCCATGACCCGTTTCGTTCCCGCCTTGTCAAAGGCGATGGTGAGATGATCGCCATCGACAGCTTCGACTGTACCCATGCCGAATTTCTGATGGAAACAGCGATCTGATGGCGCGAAATCATCGTTACCATCGACAGGTAAGGCAGAACCTTCGATTGTGGTGGGTTGGCTGCGTCTGCGTTGAAAGCGCTGCCATCCGGGCCCGCCGGTCGTCGGGCTTTTCGACCAGCCGTCAACGCTTTTACCGAGACCGCTGTATTGGCCGTAGCCGCCGTAGTCGCCGACCTCGCTCGATATATTCACTTGCTCGGCCGGCAATTCACCGATGAAGCGCGACGGTATCGATGTTTGCCAGAGATTGTGAATCCGTCGGTTTGACGCGTGGGAAATGTCGATACGTTGGCGCGCTCGTGTGATCCCGACATAAGCAAGCCGCCGCTCCTCTTCTAGCCCAGACATCCCGCTTTCGTCGAGTGCACGCTGATGCGGAAACAAACCTTCTTCCCA
>DJKK01000128.1:5317-6797 GCA_002434595.1 Alphaproteobacteria bacterium UBA6544
AAACAAACCTTCTTCCCATCCTGGCAGGAAGACATTGTCGAACTCCAAGCCTTTAGCGCTGTGCAGGGTCATGAGGCTCACCATTTCATCCTGCTGGCTCTCTGCGTTCTCCATAACCAAGCTGACGTGTTCCATGAACCCCGAAAGGGACTCGAACTCTTCCATGGCGGAGATCAATTCTTTCAAATTCTCCAAGCGTCCCGCTGCGTCCGCTTGTTTCTTGATCCGTGCTTGCCACATCTCCGTGTAGCCGGATTCGTCGAGGACGGTTTCGGTAAGCTCCGTGTGGTGGCTGTTCTCGGACATTCTGCGCCAGCGCTCAAAATCGTCAATGATCGCCGCCAGCGCGCGTTTCGCCTGCGACCGAAGCTCATCCGTCGCCAAAATGTCGAGAGCGGCCGAATAAAGTGACCGGTTGGCGGCCCGGGCCACTTCGTGCAGTATCTGAAATGTTGCCTTCCCAATACCGCGCGTCGGCTTATTTATGATCCTCTCCAATGCCAGGTCATCATCCGGCTGGCGTACGACACGGAGATACGCGATGGCATCTCGAATTTCCTCCCGTTCGTAGAATCGCGGACCGCCGACGACCCGATACGGAACACCAAGGGTAATGAATCGTTCTTCAAATTCGCGGGTCTGAAAACTTGCGCGGACCAGGATGGCGATCTCGTTCAGAGATGTACCTTTGGCATGCAGTGCCTCGACTTCTTCGCCGACGACGCGGGCCTCCGCTTCTCCGTCCCAAACGCCGCGTACCGACAGTTTCTCGCCTTGATTGGCTTCCGTCCAAAGTGTCTTACCTAAACGCCCTTCATTGTTTGCGATCAGCCCGGACGCGGCAGCGAGAATTTGCGGCGTCGAGCGATAGTTTCTCTCCAGGCGAACGACTTGAGCGCCTGGAAAATCCTTCTCGAACTTTAGAATGTTGCCTATTTCCGCGCCCCGCCAGCCATAAATCGATTGGTCGTCATCGCCGACACAGCAAATATTTTTGTGACCCTGTGCCAGGAGGCGAAGCCACAGGTATTGCGCGACGTTGGTGTCCTGATACTCGTCGACCAGTATGTAGCGGAAGAGGTTTTGGTAATCCCGCAAGATGTCCGGTGCTTCGGTAAAGACGGTCAGACAGTGCAGTAGCAAGTCACCAAAATCTGCGGCATTCAGAGTCTGTAAGCGTTCCTGGTACTCAGCATAAAGCGCGACAGCTCGTCCGTTTGCGAAGTCGCCCGCGTCGCTAGCTGAGACCTTTTCAGGTGTGAGGCCTTTGTCTTTCCATCGCTGTATGAGATTGGAAAGCGCGCGTGCCGACCACCGTTTCTCGTCTATGTTCTCCGCTTGAAGATGCTGCTTTAGTAGGCGGATCTGGTCATCGATGTCCAAGATCGTAAAATCCGTCCGCAGGCCGACGACTTCAGCATGACGACGCAGGATGCGTGCACCGAGCGCATGGAAAGTGCCAAGCCAAAGGCCTTCCACC